>NZ_JBFUAZ010000602.1:0-2584 GCF_056406035.1 Polaromonas sp. P1_E1_2
GGATTGCCCTGAGCCGCGTTGTGCCTGTCAAGCTTCCGGCCCACAACCAGGTTTAYCGGCACTACGACGATGAAGAGTCTCTTAAGGGAAGAGACTGCTACCACCTGGTGGTGGTACCCAGCTGTCGGCGATGGCGTTCTAGCTTGAATTTTTCCAGTCCGCCTATGCTACGAACAGGATACGGTGCGATACGGATGAGATACGAAGAGTTCGATTCGGATACAAAGACGATACGGGCACCAGTCAAGCGCCCTCAGCATACAAATTGCCCGGGTCCATTTGGCCGTACGCTGCGCCATAACTAGCTCCGTTTGCTGAACATCAGYCCTTCCTGGACCAAGCTAATCTCGGCATCCCGCATTGCCCAGGGTGCCATAGGTAATGGCACGAGCACAGTGTTCACGCCACCTTCCGTAAAAAGCAAATTGATCACTGCTGTCTCCAGATCACGCTTGAGCTTTTCTTTATCCACCGTCAACGCAGCTTCAGATGGAGAAGTCAGAAATTCGGTAACTAAAACAGTATCGTCTTCACGTTTCCCCGCAAAATGCGGCGAAATTGCACTGCCACGATTCGCACTAATACGGCAAATTTCCGCTCCCCGAAGCCTAGCTAGGACCAGCTCAGCCTCGTCTCGGTTCGGTCCCTTCGCTTCCGCCAAAGGGTTGCCAACCCCATCCTTGATAAGGATGCACATTGCGGTCTCGGCCAACTGTGTTGCTACAGCATCCCAGAGTCCTGACCTTTTTTCGGGATTTTCAGGTAGTAACATTTCGCGTCCTCATCACTTCGAGCCGTAGGGCTTGGTGTAGTAGTTGTCGATGAGATATTTTCTCTCACCGAGATAGTCCTCAATAAGTTGCCGACGTGCCGTGATATCACCCAGTTCCCTAGCTGTACGAATTTCACCCAAATACTGGCGCCGCTCCGTTCCCACACGTGCACTAGGATTCTCATAGTAATAGCGCTGACCAGGAAACCCTAACGCCGCGTCGTCAACGAAATGTCCGTACTCGTGCTTAATGGCGGACAGAGATGAATTCGGGTCAAAAACGATATTGCCGGGGCGACCACCGCTCGGCGCGGGGCCATATGCAAACTGCCCTTCGCGATAGCTGATATCGACACCCTTCTCCTTCAAGTCTTTAACGATGGCATTAAGCTCAGCGGTATTATTGACGCGGGCAGGGCCCATCGTGCCAATCAACCGGTCACCGCCCGAATTCATTACTACGTTATTTTCCCCCATCGTTGTATTTGAAACGCGACCTGCTCCCATAGCCACTACCGTAGCGGCCGTGTTGAACACTTGCCCGCCAACTATGCCCCAGTCCCTATTAGGCGCACCGAGCGCTCCAATCAATCCGATACCTGGCGCACCACGTACTGCTCCCGTTATGCCAAGCCCAATCGTACCGGCGACGCCATTTTTCTGAATGCTCTGAATCAGTCCGCTCTCAGGCTGATAGGCAAACACCTCTCCGGTAAGCACACTGCGTCTCGGGGAAATAGCGTTGCGTGCATACCCCCCACCATCACCAGTCAACTTATACAGCCCAACGCCCGCACGAGGCAGTGCAAGCCACGCATCAAGCGCTGCGCCACCAAATCCTTTCATTCCACGGCCAAACTGGTTAAACGTAAAAAAGGCGTCTACATCACCTATTGGCGTAATGGACCCATTCCCAGACGGCACTCCGGCTCCTCCACCGCCGCTTGGATTTACCCTATCGAACTCGTCCATTTCTGCCTGCGTCATGCGCGGCTCTTTGACTGTCACCTCCGGCAGAGTTGGTGAGTCACTCCAGGAGGCGTACGGGTCACCTGTGGCGCCACCCATGCCGCTTGCGCGGTATGCATCAGCCATGGCCTGCATGTTGTTAAGTGCTTTTTCCGTCGAGAGCTGAGCTGACAACGCTTTCAAATCCGTCGTATTGCGCTGTAGTTGGTTGAGTTYACGCGTCTGCGCAGTGTTGATGACGTTGGACTCGCTGTTGCTGAGTCCTTGTCGGTTGCTCAGGCTAAGCCGATCCGCAGCGCTCTGGACTTCCCCACCGTAGGTCTTCGCATACAAGCCGCCCATTGAGGGCCGCACTTCATCATCCCAGCGCCCAGGCCCAGACCGGGCCAGCGCCGTCTGTATACGCGCATCCCAGTTTTGATCGTTAATCTCGCTGCGCCTGAAACTTTCCTGCGCCACCTGACTGAGCGCGGCACCCTGCTCTCCCTCATTGCCAGCGCTGCCTTGCCCGAAAGAATCAGCGACTGATCCCGCCAGTGCATTGCCAAAAGCATCCGCCGCAATCTGCTGCACGGCGATCTTGCCGCCCCGGGCGATGGCAGTGGCCGTACCCGCGGCCAATCCGGTAATGGCTCGTGCCACGAACGGGTTGATGTCTGTTTTGCCTAGCGCACCGCTAACCGCCTGACCAACACCGGCGCCCACTGCGCTGGCAGCTACACCCTTCCAGTCAAAGTGATCTTGCAGACCCGTCACAACACCAATGCCCTGGCTCACAGCATTGCCCATGGCTGCCCTGGCAATCACATTGCCAAAGGTTGCGGCACCTCCCTCCAAAGCCGT
>NZ_JBFUAZ010000603.1:0-2581 GCF_056406035.1 Polaromonas sp. P1_E1_2
CGGCTGGACCGAGCACCGCAGGTTGCCCGTAGCGCAGCGAAGGGACGCAGGAACCAGGGTCGCCTTTCTTTTGCTTACTTTTCTTTGGCGAAGCAAAGAAAAGTGAGTTGCATGCCGGGCAACCCCCGGCCAGCAACCCTCAGCAGAGAGCGCGAAAGCCGGAGCAAGAACCGGCAACTAAGCCGGTCCCTCGTAGCCGAGGGCGTTAAGAAACTCCCTCCGCCACCAATGCACATCGCGTTCCCGGATGGTCTTGAGCAGCTTCTGATGCCGCGCCTGCCGCTCCTCCAGCGGCATTTGAAGCGCACGCTGTACGGTGTCCGCGGTGCCGTCGGTATCGTAGGGATTGACCAGCAACGCGTCTTCCAGTTGCTCCGCAGCCCCCGCAAAGCGGGACAGCACCAGCACCCCGGGGTCGGCCGGGTCTTGTGCGGCGATGAATTCCTTGGCCACAAGGTTCATGCCGTCGCGCAGCGGCGTGACCAGCGCCACCCGCGCCACGCGGTACAAACCCGGCAGGCGCTTGCGCGCCACGTTGCGGTGGATGTAGCGAACGGGCATCCAGTCGAGCTCGCCGAAATTGCCGTTGATGGCGCCGCACAGGCTTTCCAGTTCCTGCAGCAGATCGGTGTAGGTGCCCATGTCCTCACGGCTGGGCGAGGCGATCTGGATCAGCGTGGCGCTGCGGAGATTTTCCGGGTACTTTTTGAGCAAGGTTTCAAACGTCCGCAGCCGCTGCGGCAAGCCTTTGGAATAGTCGAGCCGCTCGACACCCAGCAGCAGCTTGCGGCGTGAATACTCTTCCTTCATGCGTTCGTACATGTCGCGCGCATCCTGCGCGTGCGTGAGCGCCGCGAACTCGTCCACGTCTATGCCGATGGGAAAAGCGCCCGCCCGCACAGTGCGGTGAAAGGCCCTGAAGCGGTTGTCGCCCAGCGCCACCGCGCCGGCTTCGGCCTGCACATAGCGCGAGAAGTGCAGCAGGTCGTTCTCGCTCTGGAAGCCGACCAGGTCGTAGGCGAACAGCGCACGCATCAGCCATTCGTGCTGGGGAATGGCCGCCAGCACCTGCTGCGGCGGCAGCGGAATGTGCAGGAAAAATCCGATGCGGTTGTTGCAGCCCATGGCGCGCAATTCGGCCGCCATGGGGATCAGGTGGTAGTCGTGGATCCAGATGATGTCGTCGGGCTGCAGCAGGCTCATGAGCTTGTGCGCAAACAGCCGGTTCACGCGGCGGTAGGCCTCGATAAAGCCTGTGTCAAAACGCGCCAGGTCCAGCCGGTAATGAAACACCGGCCAGAGCACGCCGTTGCTGTAACCCAGGTAGTAGCCCGCATGGTCTTCGGCCGACAGGTCCACCGTGGCCAGCTTGATGTTGCCCGCCTGCTGCACATGCAGCTCGCCTTCTCCGGCGGCGCCGCCCTCAACGACCGTGCCGCTCCAGCCGAACCACAGCCCACCGGTAGCATTGAGTGCATCGCCCAGCGCTACGGCCAGTCCGCCAGCCGCAGCCTTGCGTGGATCCGCTACGCGGTTGGATACAACAACTAGCCGGCTCATGGCAAACGCCCCTCTTTACCAGCGGGGGCCGCGGAACTGGCTTTGTCGGGCCGCAGGCGCCGGCCCCCTGCGAGGGGGGGAGGTGCTACACGAAGTGAGCATCCGGCGGGGGTGTTCAAGTTCATACTTGAGATTCCCACGGGGTGGACAAGCGGACGGCAGCATTGATGATCCCCACCATCGAATACGTCTGCGGAAAATTCCCCCACATCTCGCCGGTCACGGGATGCGTGTCTTCCGAGAGCAGGCCCACATGGTTGCGCGCGGCCAGCATGGTGTTGAAAATCTCGCGCGCCTGCTCCTTGCGGCCTATGCGTGCCAGCGCGTCGATGCGCCAGAAGGTGCAGATGTTGAAGGCGGTTTCGGGCTTGCCGAAATCGTCCGGCGCCTCATAGCGGCGCATGTAGGGGCCGTCGCACRAATGGGTTTCCAGTGCGTCTACCGTGGCGACAAAGCGCGGGTCTTTGGGATCGATAAAGCCCACTTCAATCATCAGCAGCACGCTGGCGTCGAGGTCGCGCCCGCMAAAGCTTTCGGCAAAGGCCTGGCGTTCTTCGCTCCAGGATTCGCGCAGGATGCGTTCCTGCATCACTGCCGCATGGCCGCGCCAGTAGTCGGCCCGATCCTGCAGCTTGAGCACCAGCGCGATCTTGGCCAGCCGGTCGCAGGCGGCCCAGCACATCAGGGCCGACGACGTGTGGATGCGCGCGCGCGTGCGCAGCTCCCACATGCCGGCATCTGGCTTGTCGTAACTGTGCACGGCCTGCTCGCCAACTTCCTCGAGCCGCTTGAACTCGGCAATGCCGGCACGGTGCAGCAGGCGATGGTCGTGAAAAGCCTGGGCCGCGCCCAGCACCACATTGCCGTAGACGTCGTGCTGGAAATGCTCCTGCGCCTGGTTGCCCACGCGCACCGGTCCCATGCCGCGGTAGCCGCCCAGATGCAACATGGTGGATTCGGGCAGCTCGCGCTCCAGGCCTATGCCGTAGAGCGGCTGGATGTGCCCGCCCTTGGACTGCAC
>NZ_JBFUAZ010000604.1:0-2579 GCF_056406035.1 Polaromonas sp. P1_E1_2
ACCTGATYACCCAGGGCCACCGTGTGGCCGTGCTCACGATCGATCCTTCTTCTTCCGTCTCAGGCGGCTCCATCCTGGGCGACAAGACCCGCATGGAAAAGCTCTCGGTGCATGACCGTGCCTATATCCGGCCCAGCCCTTCCAGCGGAAACCTGGGCGGCGTGGCCGAAAAGACGCGCGAGGCGATGCTGGTCTGCGAAGCCGCCGGGTACGACGTGGTGATTGTGGAAACCGTGGGCGTGGGCCAGAGCGAAACCGCCGTCGCCAACATGACCGACATGTTTGTGCTGATGCAGCTGCCCAATGCCGGTGACGACCTGCAGGCCATCAAAAAGGGCGTGATGGAACTGGCCGACCTCGTCATCATCAACAAGGCCGACATCGATGCCGACGCGGCGATGCGCGCTGAGGCGCAGATCACGTCAGCCATGCGCTTGTTCGGTCTGGTCAACAACGCCATGGACGGCGCGCAGGCCGCTAATTTCGACAAAAACTGKCATCCGCAAGTCATCCAGCTCAGCGCCCTGCACAACAAAGGCGTGGACGTGTTCTGGAAAGCCGTGATGCAGTTCAAGTCCCTGCGGACTGCCAATGGCCAGCTGGCCGCCCGGCGCCAGCAGCAGTCGCTGTCATGGATGTGGGAGCGCATAGACGCCGGCCTCAAGCAGGCTTTCCGTCAGGATCCGCAGGTGCGTGAGCGCCTGCCCGGCTTGCTGGCCGAAGTGGCGCGCGGTGAAGTTGCGGCATCGACAGCCGCCAGGAGCTTGCTGGCCCTGGCATCCAAAGGATGGAATGCATGAAGAAAATCGCCATTCTTTTCGTGCTGCTTTTTCAGGCATGCCTGGCGTGGGCCGGCGGCATGGTCGCCGGCGAGCCGCAGAGTTTTGTCTTCACCGACAAAGGCTATTTCGCGGACAAGCCCGTCACGGTGCATTACTACAAGGCGCGCAGCGCCGGCCCCGATGCCAAGGTAATGATGGTGATCCACGGCGCGGAACGGCAGGGCTCGCGCATGCGCGACAACTGGATGCCTTTTGCGGAGAAAAATAAACTCATCGTGCTGGCCCCGGAGTTTGACGAGGCGCGGTTTTCTTCCAGGTTGTTCAACATGGGCGGCATTGAAAGCCGTGACCGTGCCCAGTGGTCTTTCCAGATCGTCGAGCATCTTTTCGATTTTGTCCGTGCTGGTGAGGGCCTCGCGGCGAGCGACTACCTGCTGTTCGGCCACTCGGCGGGCGGGCAGTTTGTGCACCGCTTTATGCTGCTGGCCGAGGCACCCCGCGTTTCAGTCGCCGTGGCGGCCAATGCCGGCAGTTACACCATGCCCCGATATCCAGGCCTGATGGAAGACAAATTTCCCTACGCGCTTAACGAAAGCATTATCAGCCCCGACAAACTCAGGCAGGTTTTTGCCCGCAAGCTGATCGTGCTGCTTGGTGAAACTGACATAAAAACCGATGAGGCCAACCTTCCCAAGGCCAGGCAAGCCACAGCCCAAGGCGTGAACCGCTTTGAGCGCGGCACGCACTTCTTCGAGCAGGCCCAGGCGCAGGCGCAGAAGCTGGGCACACCCCTGGCCTGGGAGCGTGCCACCGTGCCGGGCGTGGGGCACGACTCGCGCCGCATGAGCCAGGCCGCTGCGCGCCTTTTGTTTGAATCAGGCAAGTAATTTTCACCGTCCAACAATTGCGGAACACACCATGCAAGAAATCCTTGAACAACTCGAAAAGAAACGCGCCGCGGCCCGATTGGGCGGCGGGCAAAAGCGCATCGATGCGCAGCACGGCAAAGGCAAACTGACAGCGCGCGAACGGCTGGAGCTGCTGCTCGACGAAGGCACGTTTGAAGAGTGGGACATGTTTGTCGAACACCGCTGCACCGACTTCGGCATGCAGGACAACAAGATTCCCGGCGACGGCGTCGTCACCGGATACGGAATGATCAACGGCCGCCTGGTGTTTGTCTTCAGCCAGGACTTCACCGTGTTTGGCGGCGCCCTGAGCGAAGCTCATGCCGAGAAAATCTGCAAGGTGATGGACCAGGCCATGAAGGTCGGCGCGCCGGTCATCGGCCTCAATGACTCGGGCGGTGCCCGTATTCAGGAAGGTGTGGCGTCATTGGGCGGTTATGCCGATGTGTTCCAGCGCAACGTGATGGCCAGTGGCGTGATTCCGCAGATCAGCATGATCATGGGGCCGAGCGCCGGCGGCGCCGTGTATTCCCCCGCCATGACCGACTTCATCTTCATGGTCAAGGACAGCTCCTACATGTTTGTGACGGGGCCCGAAGTCGTCAAGACCGTGACCCATGAGGAAGTAACGGCCGAAGAACTGGGCGGCGCCACCACCCACACCACACGTAGCGGCGTGGCCGACCTGGCATTCGAGAACGACGTCGAGGCGCTGCTGATGCTGCGCCGCCTCTACAACTACCTGCCGCTCAACAACCGTGAAAAAGCCCCGGTGCGCCCCAGCGCCGACCCGGCTGGCCGTATGGACCTGAGCCTGGACACGCTGGTGCCCGAGAACCCGAACAAGCCCTACGACATGAAGGAACTCATCGTCAAGACGGTGGACGAC
>NZ_JBFUAZ010000605.1:0-2578 GCF_056406035.1 Polaromonas sp. P1_E1_2
GGCGCTGACTGCGGATTTGCCGTCTTCCTTGCGGGAAAGGCTCGATCCACTGCCAGGTTTTGTCCACGTGCTGACACACAAGGACTTGCACCTGTCGCCATGGATCGCAGGTTTTCGGGCCGGGCAAACCATGCCCAGGTCTTTGGTTTCAGATGAACGGCCCGGTGCGTGGTTCGGCCCCGCCGAATGGCCTGCACTGGGGCTGCCCGCGCCCATACGCAAACTGCTGGAACGGGACGCTTAGGCCTGCCCGCTGTACTGGAAGATGAGGCCGTGCCCAGCCTTATCTGGACTCAAACGGCGTCGAGCTCGCGATGCCGCTTCAGCGTTCGCCACTGCTGGCCAAAAGCTGCGGCCAATTCCTCGACAAGGTAGACGGATCGGTGTTGGCCRCCGGTGCAGCCGATGGCCACGGTCACATAACTCCGGTGGTCACGTACCAGCGCATGCAGCCAATGACCGAGAAACTGCTCGATATGACGGAACATGTCGCCCACTTCCGTGTGGGCCTTGAGATAGCTCGCCACGGCCTCATCAAGCCCGGTCAGGTGGCGCAGGCCCGATTCATAGTGTGGGTTGGGCAGCATGCGAACGTCAAACACGTAATCCGCGTCCAGCGGCACGCCCCGCTTGAAGGCAAAGGACTCGAACACCAGCGTGAGCTGGGTGCTGGGAGCGGAGATCAGCGACTTCACATAGCCTTGCAGCTGTGATGAGCGGATCATGCTGGTGTCGAGCACGTGGGCCTGCTCGCGCATCTCACCCAGCAACTCCCGCTCCAGCTCTATGGCGTCTACCAACGCCCGGTGCTGGTCGGAGGCGTCAATGCGCGACAGRGGGTGAAGCCTGCGCGTTTCGGAAAAGCGGCGCACGAGAGTTTCCGTGTTTGCATCCAGGAAGAGGGATTGCACCGCCACGCCGGAAGCGCGCAACTGCCGCAATTGCTGGGGTACCAGGGGAAGCGAGACTGCGCTTCGCACGTCCATGGCAATGGCAACTTTTTGGGCGCCGTGCTGCTGCTCCAGTGCGACGAAGGGCGTCAGCAATTCCGGTGGAAGGTTGTCCACGCAGTAATAACCGGCGTCTTCCAGTGCATGCAGGGCAACCGATTTTCCGGAACCCGACATGCCGGTGATAAGAACCATTTCCAGTGCTGCCATCACTGTCCCAGCATTTCCTTGGCGTGGGCCAGCGTGGTGCCGGAAAGCCGCTCGCCGCCCAGCATGCGGGCAATCTCAGCTACGCGCTGTTCCCCGTTGACATGGTCTACGGTGCTGAGGGTGGTGCCGTTTTCGGCTCGCTTGGCAACTACAAGGTGCTGATCGGCACAGGCTGCCACCTGCGGCAGATGGGTGACAGCCATGACCTGTCGGTCCTTGCCCAGCTGTTTCATCAGCCGTCCGACGGTTTCGGCCACGGCCCCCCCCACGCCCGAATCAACCTCGTCAAATATGAGTGTTTGCGCCTGCCCCAACTGGCTGGTGGTGACGGCGATGGCCAGCGCGATGCGCGACAACTCGCCGCCGGAGGCGACCTTGCCCACGGGGCGAGGTGTGCTGCCGGCATGGCCCGCTACCAGGAACTCGGCTTGCTCCAGCCCGTGCTGGGCCGGTTGCTCCAGTTTGTTGAGCGCCACGTCGAATTTTCCGCCCTGCATGCCGAGGCCCTGCATGGCCTGGGTAATGGCTTTGGCGAGTTTTGGGGCAGCTTTGCTGCGCGCCTTCGACACCTGGCTGGCTTCATCCAGGTAGGCTGACCGTGCCTGGTTTTCATTTTTTTCCAATTGAACCAGATCGGCGGCTTCGTCGAGTTTGTGCAGCTCAGCCCGCCAGGAGGCCAGCAATTCAGGCAGTTCGACCGGGGTGCGTTTGTAACGCCGTGCCAGGCTGACCCACAGCGAAAGACGTTCGTCGAGTTCGGCCAGCCGTTGGGGTTCCAGCTCGGCGTGCCGTGCGTAGCCGTTGAGCGAATGCACCGCATCTTCCATCTGGGCCAGAGCGCCATTTAACACCTCAAGGATGCCCTTGAACTCGGGTTCGATGTGTTCCTGGCCTTGCAACGATGCAATGGCTCGTCCCAGCAGTGCGGTGGCGTTCTCGTCGGACTCCTGCAATGCGTCGACGGCGGCCTGTACGGCATCGCGCAGTGCCTGCGCATTGGATAACCGCCCATGTTGAGCATTCAGTTCGTCCCATTCGGCGGCCCCGGGCGCCAGCTTGTCGAGTTCACCGATTTGCCACGCCAGCCGCTCGCGTTCGCGCTGCAGGCTGTCTTGCGCTTCGTGCGCGTCGTTCAATGTTTTCTGGGAGAGCCGCCATTGCTGCCAGAGGCGTGACAACTCGCCGGTAGAGACTTCCGCATAGGAGTCGAGCAAGCCGCGTACCGCGTCGGGGCGGGTCAGGCTTTGCCACGCATGCTGGCCGTGGATGTCCACCAGCTGGTCGGCGATGTCCTTGAGCTGGGTGGCTGTTGCCGCGCTGCCATTGATCCAGGCGCGGCTTTTACCTTGCGCGTCTATCGTGCGCCTGAGCAGCAGGGTTTCGCTGCTGTCGAAGCCGGCTTGTTCCAGCCAGGGGGC
>NZ_JBFUAZ010000606.1:0-2810 GCF_056406035.1 Polaromonas sp. P1_E1_2
GATATTGTTGTTGCCGCCGCTGACATTGCCCGTGGCGTAGCTGTTGCTGATCGTGCTGTTGTTGGCCTCCCCCACCAACCCACCGATATTGTTGTCGCCGCCGCTGACATTGCCCGTGGCGTAGCTGTCGCTGATCGTGATGGCGTTGGACGCGCCGCCGTTGTTGACGCTGGATCCCACCAGCCCACCGACACGGTCGAACCCGGTGACGCCGCCAGTGGCAAAGCAACGGTTAATGACACTGCTATAGCCGCCCATGACAGAGTGTCGTCCCACCAGGCCGCCGACATGGATGCGGCCGCTGACGCTACCCGTGCCCGCGTGGCTGTAACTGATCGTGCTGTTGTAGGCGTACCCCACCAACCCACCGATATTGTTGTTGCCGCCGCTGACATTGCCCGTGGCGTAGCTGTTGCTGATCGTGCTGTTGTTGGCCTCCCCCACCAACCCACCGATATTGTTGTCGCCGCCGCTGACATTGCCCGTGGCGTAGCTGTCGCTGATCGTGATGAGTGACTGGACGCATTGCCGATTGGGTCGAATCCTGCGTTGCTATTCCAGTTTGCCGTGCCGCTGGCGTCAATGTCGTTGGCCAGGGTGTAGCTCTTGTCCACCATGCCGGCGGAACCCGCGCCTTGCAGGCCGTAAGCGTCGGTGAGCTGGTAAGCCGTTCCGGCGCTCAGGCCGTCACCGCCCAGCGCGCGAATGAAAGTGCCGCCGCTGATGCGGAAATCCGTCGCAGAAAATGCCGGCACGCTGCCCATCTGGCGCCAGGTGCCGCCCGCCAGGGTGAAGGTGCCAACGTTGGTGGCGCCGGTATTGGTGATGGTGCCGCTGGAATTCAGCGTCACGCTCTGACCCACGCCTGTGAGTCCGCCCAGCCCGATGTCACCGCCGGCGGCGAGAGTGACGGGGCCAGTGATATTCAGGTTGCCGTTGTAGGTTTGTGAGCCCGTGGTGTTGATATCTGATGCCAGGGCGATGTTGCCGATGGCGTTGAATGTCACGTTTGCCGCTGTCAAGGCACCATTGAGGGCGACATTGGCACCGGAGCCCGTCAGCGTCATATCTGCAATATTGATCGTCGGCAGGCTCAGCGTACCGCCGTTGGCAGCCAGGCTGACCGACTGGTAGGAGCCCGTCAAGTTGAGGCTGGCCACATTGAAATTGCCCGTTGTTGAGGCATTCACGTCGTGCGCAGCAGTGATGGTCGCATTGCTCACTGCTGCGTTACTGATGAAGTCGATCTGGCCACCGCCGCCCGTGCCCTGGGTGGTCAGGTTGAGCGTGCCTATGGCGTAGCCGTAGGTGTTCACGCGTATCCTGCCGTTGCCTGCGTTGCCCGCGGAAGCAGTGAAGCTGCCGCCGGGGGCACTCATGCTGGCCTCGACGGCGGAGCCGGGGTTGCTACCCCGGATATTGGTGCCCGCGTACAGGTCAAAGGAGCTGGCCATCCAGCTGACGCCGCTATTCACGATCACGTCACCCGTGGTGGCTTTCATCTTCAAGCTGCCGGCAAAGACCTGCCCCAGGCCGTCGGTGCCGCCGATGCTGCCGCCGGCCGTCATGTCCAGCGCGCCGCCATTCAGATTCAGGGTTCCCGTGCCGGTAATATCGCCGGCAGCGTTGGCCGTCACAGAAAGAGTTGTGGAAGGCCCGCCCACACCGATATTGCCGTTGAGGAGGATGTTGCGCCCGGCGGTCATGGTCATACCGGCCGCGCCTGCATTGGTTTTGGTGATGTTCGCGCCGGTATTGATGTTGATGTCGCGCTCGGCAGTCAGCGTGAAGGTGTTGTTGTCCGTCCGGTTGATCGCCTGGTTGACGTGGATGTCGCCGTTGCCGCCGGCCGTGCCCATGGTGGCGGTGGCGATTTCGAAATTGGTGCTTGTCAGGGCGCTCGCGACGTCGGCTGCCGTCATGTCGCCCGTGGCGGAGATGGTGAAGTCATTGGGGTCTATCAGCCATTTCCCGGTGTTGCCGGCGGAAGCCAGCGTGGTGACCCGGGCRCTGTCGGCCACCTTGACATGCGCTGCGCTGGTTTCAACAAAACCGCCGTCGCCTCCATCCGGTGCGCTCGCGTCCAGCGTTCCGCCCACGTTGACGGTACCGGTTTCCATGTCGCCCATCAGCAGGATGCGGCCTGATTTGTTCTGCAGCGTCTTCGCTTCAATCACGCCGGTGTTGTTCACCGTGGCCGTCGTCAGGCTGTCCATGGCCTTGGCCGAAAGCAACACTTGCCCGCCGTTGGCCTGTATCAGGTGTTTGTTCTCGGCCAGCGCATTGATGGCCCCCTGGTCGATGCTGTAGCCCAGCAAAGACCCGTTATCTAGATTCAGGGTGACCTTGTTGCCGGCAGCCAGCAGGGCTGTTCCCAGCGACGCAGTCATCACGCCTTCGTTGTGCACTTCCGGGGCCAGCAGGGCGAGATAGCCGCCGTTCGCCGCCGTCATCGTCCCTTGGTTGACCACCGAACCGCTGCCGCCCGAATTCGTGAAAACGTTATTGCCGGCCATGAAGTCGGCGTTGCTCATATTGAGCGTCGAGGCGACGAGACCACCGACGTTCACTTGCGACCCGGCGCCAAACAGAACGCCGTTCGGGTTCAGGATAAACACCTGGCCATTCGCCGTCAGGCTGCCGAGGAATTCGCTGGGGCTGCTGCCGRTGATGCGGTTCAGGGCTATCGCTGAAGCATTGGGCTGGCTGAACACCAGCGCCTCGTTGGCCCGCGTGGAGAGGCTGGTCCAGTCGATCGCCAGGCGCTGGCTGGCCTGGTTGATGGTGGTGGTGTTGCCGAGCGTGGAGAC
>NZ_JBFUAZ010000607.1:0-2572 GCF_056406035.1 Polaromonas sp. P1_E1_2
CACGGCTTCCGTGATCAAAAACGATTTGGCGTCGGGGTGGTAGAGGCAGGTCGGGTGGAACTGGATGAATTCCATGTTGCCCACGCGGCAGCCCGCGCGCCAGGCCGCGGCAATGCCGTCGCCGGTGGCGGTGTCGGGGTTGGTGGAATAGAGATACACCTTGCCCGCRCCGCCGGTGGCCAGGATCGTGTGGCCGGCGCTGAAGGTCAGCACCTCGCCGCTGGCGGTGTCGAGCACATAGGCGCCGTAGCAGCGGTTACCGGGTTGTTTGAGATGCCGGTCGGTGATGACGTCGACCAGCATGTGGTGCTCATAGAGCGTGATGCCGGGCGTCTTGCGGACCTGTTCCATCAGCGTGCGCTGCACGGCAGCGCCGGTGGCGTCGGCCGCATGCACGATGCGGCGCTGGCTGTGGCCGCCCTCGCGGGTCAGGTGCAGCTCGCCGGGGTGGCCGGCGTCTTCCGAAAAAGCCACGCCCAGCGCACGCAGCCAGGCAATGGCTTCGGGCGCACCTTCGACCACAGCGCGCGTGGCGGGCAGGTCGCAAAGGCCCGCACCTGCGACCAGCGTGTCGCTCACATGCTGCTCCAGCGTGTCACCTTCGGCCAGCACGGCAGCCATGCCGCCCTGTGCCCAGCCGCTGGCCCCGTCGCCAAGCGCACGTTTGGTCACCACCGCCACGCGCCGGCCAGGTGCCAGCAGCAGCGCGGCAGACAGGCCCGCCAGGCCACTGCCGATGATGAGGACGTCGAAGTTGTGTGAACCCAGGCTCTCAGCGGTCATGGAAACTCATTCATCGTTGAAATGAAATCAGGTCCTGGCGGAGTGGACTATCCAGCCAAGCAGGAGCCGCGGGACTGGCTTTGCCAGACCGCAGGCGGAGCGGCCCCTCGGGGGCAGGGAGCTACACGCAGTGAGCGACCGTGGGGCTCCATTGAACCGTGGGGGCAATATTTAGGCTGGGGTGTAAGCCAGCCGCACATAGATGGGTGCGAAAGCCTCGGCCTGCGTGACTTCCAGCAGGCCTTCCTTGGAGAGCTCCAGCAGCGCGATAAAGGTCACCACCAGCACCGGCATGCCGCGCGTGGCGTCGAACAGGTCTTCGAACTCGAGGAACTTGCGGCCCTGCAGCTTGCGCAGCACGATGCTCATGTGCTCGCGCACCGAGAGTTCTTCTCTGGAGATGACGTGGTGCTGCACCAGGCGGGCGCGTTTGACAATGTCGCGCCAGGCGTCCTGCAGGTCCACGATGTGCACATCGGGAAAGCGCGGCTGCAGTGATTGCTCGACATACACCTGCGCGCGCAGGAAATCCCGGCCGAACTGCGGCACTTCGTTGAGCTTGTGGGCGGCCAGCTTGATCTGCTCGTACTCGAGCAGGCGACGCACCAGCTCGGCGCGCGGGTCTTCCGGCTCCTGGCCTTCCGCCACCTTCTTGGGCGGCAGCAGCATGCGCGACTTGATTTCAATCAGCATGGCCGCCATCAGCAGGTATTCGGCCGCCAGTTCCAGGTTGGTGCTGCGGATTTCGTCGACGTAGGTGAGGTACTGGCGCGTGACCGCTGCCATCGGGATGTCGAGGATGTTGAAGTTCTGCTTGCGGATCAGGTACAGCAGCAAGTCCAGCGGTCCTTCAAACGCCTCCAGGAAGACCTGCAGCGCATCCGGCGGGATGTACAGGTCGTGCGGCATGGCAAACAGCGGCTCGCCATAGAGGCGCGCCAGCGCCACCTGGTCGATCACGGCGGGCATGTCCGGGCTCAGGGTTGCGGACAGCTCCTGCCCGGCGGCCGGCGGCAGCTCCTGGGGGGACGGTGAAAAAGGGGTTTGGGACATGAAAGAGGCCGAAGCGGTGCGCGTTAAAGATTTGCTATGAAAAAGATAGCTGCTTGCGCTCGTCCTGCAAGGGCTGAAAGCCTGTTCGGCCCTTATTTTCCGTTCGGGTGGTTGCTGGTGCCGTACACGTAAGGCTGCTGGGGAACCTTGGCCTCGCCGTATTCCGCCTGCTCGGTGCGGTTCAGGTTCTTGTCCCACAACAGCGCGCGCCCGGCGCGTTGCTCGGCTTCCAGCGTGGGCTTGTTGGCCTTCAGCTGGTCGATGAACTGCGTGGTATCGGAGGTGTAGTCGGAGCGGCGGAAGAAGTTGAGGAGGGACATGGGTCTAAACTGCCTGAATCGTATAGTTGGCTGATTTTACCGGGGTCTGCCTTGCGTTCCTTGTTACCACCTTTCCCACCCTCCTTCGCACCGGCCCGAACGGGCTTTTCAGCACTTTTTTCCGTCAGGACGTTCATCTGTATGGGTCTGCTCTCATTTGTCCTGGGCCTGGTGGCGTGCGACGCGCAGCGCATTGCCGAACTGGAAGAAGGCGTGGCCACGGAAGCCGATGTACGCGCCCGCTTTGGCGAGCCCGAGAAGGTGTGGGAAGCGGCCGACATGGCCGAAACGCCGCAGCCCGGCGCTGCGGCGGCGCCGGGCGCCCGCACCTTCGAATACAACCGCCAGCCGGAGGGCAAGGTCAACTACATGATCACGATAGGTGCAGACGGCAGGATGAGCGCGCTGCGGCAGGT
>NZ_JBFUAZ010000608.1:0-2566 GCF_056406035.1 Polaromonas sp. P1_E1_2
GTTTCCTGCAGTGGTACCCGCCTGAAATTGCCTCTTGCGGCCGCGACTTTTACGGAATGATCGAAACCTTTYCGCTCAAGCGCGCCATTCCGATGATCTTCAAGGGCAGCGGCGACTGCACCAAGATCGACTGGACCTTTCTGGGTGGCTCGATTGCCAACTGGTCTTTCCTGTGTTTTGTGGGGATCGCGCTTGCGGGCTTGCTGCTGGTGACCCGCCTGGCGCGCAAAGCCTAGTTTTTCTCCTTCTGAAAAAACAATACGTTACCGGGCCTGAGCGCGTCAAGGAATATTGACGCCCGCAGAGTGGTAGGCTGCGGGCACTTGCAGCCTGGGCTGCCGTATTGATTCAGGGAGAATAAAAATGGCGATCCTGCTTGGCCCCATTGCGCAGTTTTTGGGCGTGCAACAAAGCCAGTGGGGTGTAAGCGTGCTCGCCGTGACCGACACTGCGGTTGCGCCCAGCCTGCAAAGCACCGCCACGGTACAGGTTTTCACGAAACTCGGCACGCTGCAAAGCGGCGCCACACTGTGGCGCGGTGGTTTGTCTGTCGCCTTTAAAGACGTGGCCCAACGAGCACGTTACAGCGTTGACGGGCAGGCCTTTGATTTTTACGTTCCGGCGGCGGGTGAGTCGCCGCGCATGGCGTATGTCTCGTGCAATGGGTTTTCAAGTCCGGGCCTGATGAAGCAGGTCAAGGACAAAAATGCGTTGTGGAAGCGGCTCTATGACCTGCACGCAGGGCGCGAACGTATCAACGGCCGCAGTTTCGGTCCCTACCACTTGCTGCTCCTGGGCGGCGACCAGGTGTATTCGGATGCCCTCTGGCAGGACACGCGTTGCCCCGACATCATGGCCTGGTCCGAACTGTCCCGGGACGCTCGCCGCAAAGCGCCCTGGACGGCTGCCCTGCAGACGCAGGTGACGGCTTTTTTTGAAGACCTGTACCTTACGCGCTGGGCCCASCCCGAAGTGGCGCAGGCGCTGGCGGGTTTGCCCAGCGTCATGATGTGGGACGACCACGATATCTTCGACGGCTGGGGGTCCTACCCTGCAGAAGACCACGACTGCCCGGTGTACCAGGGGGTTTTTGCCGTCGCCAAAAAATACTTCGCGCTGTTTCAGCGGCACAGCGTCCCTGGCACGCCGCCGCCGTGCACGCTGCCCGGCCAGCCTGCGTTCAGCGCGGGTTACCGCGTGGGCAGCCTTGGCGTGCTGGCGCTGGACATGCGCAGTGAACGCACGCCGGAACGCAAGAACGGCCGCAACCTGCAAAGCGCGCAGGTCATGAGTGAAGACAGCTGGAGTGCTGCTTACAAGTGGCTTGATGCCCAAACCGGCATGAAGCACCTGGTGCTGATGAGCAGCATCCCGGTGGTGCACCCCAGCTTTGAGCTGCTGGAAAAAATGCTGGGCGTGCTGCCCGGCCAGCAGGAGCTTGAAGACGATTTGCGCGACCACTGGACCTGCGCTGCGCATCGCGCCGAGCGGCTTCGCCTGGTGCACCGGCTGTTTAAATTCAGCAAGGACGCCTCGTGCCGCGTCAGCCTTGTCAGCGGCGACGTGCATGTGGCTGCGGTGGGCGTGCTGGAGTCGACGCGTGACCCGGTGGACACCAACGCCCAGGTGATCAACCAGCTCACCAGCAGCGGCATCGTRCACCCGGCGCCGCCTGCCATGGCGCGCTATTTTCTGGAACAGGCCTGCCAGCAGGTGGAAACCGTGGACCGAGGCATCACCGCCGCCATGTACGAATTTCCCACCACTTCGCGCCGCCTGATCGGTGCGCGTAATTTCATGACGATTGAGCCTGACGATGCGGGTAATCCGGCGCAACGCCTGTGGATCAACTGGTGGGTGGAAAACGAATCCGAGCCCAGCAGCAAGGTGATTCACCCGGTGGGGTAAGCGGCCCCGCTTAACCGAGCCACTTGGCCAGCCGGAGCCTGCTGGTTGCCGGTTCGGGCGTGATGGTGCCGCTCTCGGGACATGTTATTTTTCACCTGAAAAAGGGGATGGCGCCAGCCGCGCGCCATGACTAGACTGAATATCCAGTCGCCGGTTTTTACCGGAAGGTCAGCTCATCAACATTGCCGCGCTGCGGCACAAGGATGGTCCCCATGGCAGCAGGAAGGGTGTTATCGCGCTTTGGCTTTCCGGTCCTGGCGAGTGCCGGCGCCGCTGCCAGCGCCTATTACCTGGCAAACCAGCCGGTGGTGCCGGTCAAGTTCTCGACGTGGAGAAACACGACGGATCCAAAACAGGCAGAACACATGACCGTCAAATACGGACGGGGTTCGTGGGGCCATTACGAAGATTTCCGGATGGGCAGCGGCCCACCCCGTACGGATTTGCCAAAGTTTGGCGCCGTGAACAAGCTGACGGGCATAGATGAGTCCAAGCCTTACTCGAACCTGGCCTATGGCAGCCATACACCGACGGAGCACAGGGACCGCTTCCTGGCGCGTCCGGCCCTGGCAAGCGATGTCAAGAAGGGGCGGGAATACCGCTATGACTCCAAGGAGGCGATGCGCGCAAAGGTGTCGGTGTTCGAGCTCTGGAAGCT
>NZ_JBFUAZ010000609.1:0-2561 GCF_056406035.1 Polaromonas sp. P1_E1_2
CAACAAAACTCACTGCCAGGCCCGATGCGCCAGCCCGGCCGGTACGGCCGATGCGGTGCACGTAATCTTCGGCATTGAAGGGMACATCGAAGTTGAACACYGCGGGCACATCCTTGATGTCCAGGCCGCGCGCCGCCACGTCGGTRCACACCAGCAGGTCGACTTCGCCCTTCTTGAAGGCTTCCAGCGCYTTSAGGCGYTCGTCCTGGCTCTTGTCGCCGTGCAGCGCCGTGGTCTTGAGGCCTTCACGTTCCAGGGAACGCGCCAGCCGTGCGCAACCGAGTTTGCTGTTGACGAACACAAAAGCCTGCTTCATGCCGCGCTGTTTCAGGATCTGGTGCAGGGCGCGGCGTTTGTCGTCGGCGCCCACGCTGTAGAAATGCTGCTCGACGGTGGAAGCTGTAGCGTTGGAACGGGCGACCTCGATCGTGACCGGATCCTGCAAATAGCTGGAAGCCAGGCGCTTGATTTCAGGCGAAAAAGTCGCCGAGAACAGCAAGGTGATGCGCTGCTTGGGCAGGTAGCTCAGGATGCGCTGCAGATCGGGCAAAAAGCCGATGTCCAGCATACGGTCGGCTTCGTCGAGCACCACGTATTCGACCTGATTGAGTACGGCGTTCTTGGCTTCAATGTGGTCAAGCAGCCGGCCCGGCGTGGCCACCAGCACTTCAACGCCTTTTTTGAGCTCGGCCGTCTGCGGCTTCATGTCCATGCCGCCAAACACCACGGTGCTGCGCAGATTGGTGTATTTGGCGTACAGCTCGACTTGCTGGGCCACCTGCACGGCGAGTTCGCGCGTGGGCAGCAGCACCAGCGCACGCACCGGGTGGCGGGCTGGCGACGTCGAGGCGTTCTCGTGCTTCATCATGCGCTGCAGCAGGGGCAACGCGAAAGCCGCAGTCTTGCCGGTGCCGGTTTGCGCGGCGCCCATGACGTCTTTACCCTGCAGGACGACCGGGATGGCCTGTTCCTGGATGGGGGTCATGGTTTCGTAGCCCATTTCGGCTACGGCGCGGGCCAGCGGTTCTGCCAGCGAAAGATTGGAAAAAGAGGATGTCATAAAAGGCTCGGCGGTACTCTGCGGGTTGTCTTGCGAAGGGCGCGCGGACCGGCGCGCTGGCAGCCAACGGCACCGCTGCACCATTGACAAGAAAGGGAGCGCGGCAGGCCGCCCGGCGTGGCACGGTCACCGACCGTGATGGGGCTGTTGCAGCGCTTCCTCAGCCTTCTATTGTCGCACTTTAGGCCCCGATGCCGGTTTTGCCGGCCCACTGCGCTTTCAGGGCCATTTGGGCCAGGGCAGCCACTGGGGCAACACCCCTTTATTGCTATCTATTTTATAGCTGTTTGCGCGCGTCAGTAAAGGGCTACAGCCCGATTTCACTCTTAATTGTTGGCTGCCGGCTAAATACTGCGGGCGCTAAAGGTGTCGCAGGCCTTCACGCTGCCGGTTTTCAGGCCCGTGTCGAACCAGCGCTGGCGCTGGGCGCTGGTGCCGTGGGTGAAGCTTTCGGGCACCACCGCGCCGCCGCCGGCCCGCTGCAGGGCGTCGTCGCCGATTTTGGCGGCGGCGTTCATGGCCTCCTCCACGTCGCCCTGCTCCAGTATCTGGCGCGCGTTCTGCGCGTTATGCGCCCACACACCGGCAAAACAGTCGGCCTGCAACTCCAGGCGAACGCTCAGGGCGTTGTATTCGGCTTTGCTGACGCGGCCACGCATCTGGTCCATCTTGCCGCTAATGCCCAGCAGATTCTGCACATGGTGGCCCACCTCATGCGCGATCACATACGCCTGGGCGAAGTCGCCGGGTGCTCCCAAACGGTTACGGAGGGTTTCGTAAAAGCCCAGGTCGATGTAGACCTTCTGGTCGCCCGGACAGTAAAACGGCCCCATGGCGGCCTGGCCCTGGCCGCAGGCAGTTTGCGTGGCGCCACGAAAGAGCACCAGCCGCGGCTTCTGGTAAGTGCCGCCGCCCTTGGCAAACACGTCGGTCCAGACATCTTCGGTGTCCGCCAGCACGGTCGAGACGAATTTCGCCATGCGGTCATCGGCCGGCGGCTTGGGGGCCGGGCCCTGCTGCACCTGTGCGGGGGATCCGCCGCCGCTGAGCAGGCTCAGGATGGTCATCGGGTTGATGCCGAAGATCCAGCCGCCCACCAGCGCAACCACGATGGTGCCGATGCCGACGCTGCGGCCCCCAAAGCCGAAGCCGCCTCCCCCGCCACCGCCGTCGCGCCGGTCTTCAACATTGTCGGATTCGCGATTGCCTTCCCACTTCATGGTGTCTCCCTGTCTGTCATCCGTGCATACTGGCCTTTCCGGCCCGCTGCGGCACCTGCCCCAAAGCCCGGTCCGCTGTCAGCGCATGCGCCGACTTTACTTGAGCGGCCCCCCGCCGTGGAACAAAATTGAACCTTGGTGTATCCATTCGTCATGACTACTTTTGCCCACCCAACGCCCGCGGGCCCCGGCACCCAGGGCGGCGCCATTTCCGTGTTTTTCCCGCTGCGCCTGGCGCTTGCGTTGCTGCTGGCCGCGCTGCTGACGGCCTGCGCCAGCCC
>NZ_JBFUAZ010000610.1:0-2558 GCF_056406035.1 Polaromonas sp. P1_E1_2
AGCCAGGCGTTTGTAGACAGGCTGCAGATCGGCGCCATCGGAATCTGCGGCAGCGGCAGTTTTGTCATCAGTGCGGCGAAGATCGACCCACGCATGAAAGCCATCGCCACGGTGAGCATGTATGACATGGGTGCGGCCAATCGCGACGCCCTCAATCATTCGCAGACCCTTGAGCAGCGCAAGCAGATCATCGCCGCCGCCGCGGCGCAGCGCGATGTGGAATTCAAAGGTGGCGCAATCCAGTACACCAGCGGTACCGTTCATGAGCTCACGGCAGACACGCATCCCATCCAGCGCGAGTTCTATGACTTCTACCGCACGCCGCGAGGCGAATACACGCCCACGGGCGGATCGGCGCGAACCACCACGCACCCGACCCTGACCAGCAACGTCAAGTTCATGAACTTTTACCCGTTCAATGACATCGAGACGATCTCGCCTCGCCCCATGCTGTTCATCACGGGCGACCAGGCGCATTCGAAAGAATTCAGCGAAGACGCCTACAAGCGGGCCGCCGAACCGAAAGAGCTGTTCATTGTTCCGGGCGCCGGCCACGTGGATTTGTATGACCGGGTGACGCTGATTCCCTGGAGCAAGCTGACCGCGTTCTTTGGCAAGCACCTGGTGCAGACCGGCGCCTGATGGCGGTTCGGGCAATCATCAACGCGGCGGGCGGCGTCCGCGTCGAACGCGAGACCGCCTTTCACTTCGCCGCGCGCAGACGGAGGTTTTGCGCCTCGCTGATGCTGCCACTGCTTTGCGCGAGTAGTCTCGCTGCTGCGGGCGGCGACACTCGGGCAGTTTCCCAACAACCATCTGACCCGACACCCCGCAGGAAGGTCCCCGTGATGAAAATTCAGATGAGCGTGGATGGCATCGTCATTGCGACGGCAACACTTGACAGCAATGACAGCGCCAGAGATTTTGCGGCACTGCTTCCGCTGAACCTTGTGTTGAAAGACTACGCGGCCACCGAAAAAGTCGCTGACTTGCCGCGTGCTCTGTCAACGAAGGGCGCGCCGGTAGGGCACAAGCCCTCCACAGGCGATATCGGTTACTACGCTCCCTGGGGCAATCTGGCCATTTATCACAAGGACTTCGCTTTTTCAGACGGCCTGGTCCGCCTCGGGCGGCTTGACTCAGGGCTGGACGCCATGCGGCGCCCCGGTCCTGTTGCGGTGAGGGTCGAACAGGCTCCTCCATGACGCTGCACGGCACAACGTGTCTGGCCGTGTGCATCGGGCAGATGATGTTGGCGAAACAAAAAAAGCCCGCAACTGCGGGCTTTCTTCTGTGCGGCGTTGCGGCGTCATGGCCGGACGCCGGCAACTCAAGCAGCCAGCGCGGCTTTTTCCTGGTTGGCGGATTTTTGCGTGTGGGTCACGATTTCAATTTGCGCGGCGGCCAGCGCGGCTTCCTTGGCGGCTTCGCCCATGGCCAGGCCTTCGGCGCGCACAAAACGCACGTCGGTGATACCGAAGAAGCCGAACACCACTTTCAGGTAGCTCTCCTGGTGTTCCAGGGCTGTCATCGCGTCGCTGGTTGAATACACACCGCCACGCGCAGAAGCCACGATCACCGTCTTGCCGCCGGCCAGGCCCACGGGGCCTTTGTCGGTGTACTTGAAGGTGCGGCCGACTTGCGCAACGCGGTCGATCCAGGCCTTGAGCTGGGTGGGAATCGCGAAGTTGTAKAGCGGTGCGCCCACGACGATCACGTCAGCGGCCAGGAATTGCGACACCAGCGCTTCAGACACGGCGTTTTCGCGCTTTTGCACGTCGCTCAGGGCCGTGCCGGCAGGCATGCGGAAACCCAGCGATTCGGCGGAGAGGTGGGAAGGTGTGTCGGCGGCCAGGTCGAGGTAGCTGACTTCGGTGGCGGGGTTGGCGGTGCGCCATGAGGCCACGATCTGGGCCGTGAGCTGGCGGGAAACCGAGTTGCCGCCAAGGATGCTGGAGTCGATGTGAAGAAGTTTGGTCATGGTGAATTCCTTGAATGAAGTGATTGATCGGGTGGGATAAACCGGTTTTCAGGCCGTGTTCACCTTGAACCGCAGCCATGGGATAGATTGTGCGGATGAGTCGAGTGTTTGATAAGTTGGCAAAAATGTGACTTATCGTTCTACTGGTGAGACAATAAACGCCGCAAAATCACAAAATTCCTTCAAACCGGCGCCATCGCGCGCGGTGCAAGGCGAGCAAAAGGCGGCGAAAGGACTTTTCCCATGCAAGACCTCAATGACATGCTGTATTTCGCCGAAGTGGTGGAGCGGGGCGGCTTTGCCGCCGCCGGGCGGGCGCTGGGGCTGCCCAAGTCGCGCCTGTCGCGCCGCGTGGCTGAGCTGGAGGCGCGGCTGGGCGCGCGGCTGCTGCAGCGCACCACCCGCAAGCTTTCATTGACTGAGGTCGGCGAGATTTACCTGCGCCACTGCATCGCCATGCGCGACGAGGCCATGGCGGCGTCTGAAGCCGTGGCGCAAATGCAGGTCGAGCCACGCGGCACGCTGCGCATCACCTGCCCGGTCACGCTGGCGCAAAGCACGGTGGGCTACCTGGTGC
>NZ_JBFUAZ010000611.1:0-2544 GCF_056406035.1 Polaromonas sp. P1_E1_2
GCCCTTTGCCGCGCAGCGATCTGCTCTGTCCCCTTTCCCCTGGGTGCCACCGCCGTGGTGGTTGAACCAGAGCTGGCTTTTGTGATGGCCAAAGACCTGCCTTCGCGCGGGCAGGCCTACACCGAGACCGAGGTGGATGCGGCGATTGGCTCGGTCCATGCCGCGCTGGAAATCTGCGCAAGCCGCTACACCGACCACAGCAGCCTGCCTTTTCCCGAACTGCTGGCTGACGGCGTGGTCAACAACGGCCTGTGGCTGGGGCCTGAATTGGGCGGGCCCGATGTCTCGGCATTTGAATTGACCTGGCAAGTCGCCGGGGAACCGGCGCAAACCGCCGAAGCCACGCACCCGAACGGCGACCCGCGCACACCGCTGTACTGGCTGGCCAATTTCCTGAGCGAACGCGGCATCGGCCTGCTGGCCGGCCAAGCGGTGATCACCGGCTCCTATGCCGGTGTACTGACGTTGCCCCTCGGAAAGCGCACGCAGTTTGACTACGCGGGCCTGGCCCGTTTTGAGGTGGAATTTCGCAACCCGTAACCTGAAGTAAATAGGGCAGGAAAGGTCCGGAAACGGCCAACCGCTTCAGCCCGGCTTGCTAAGCTGTGCGCCTCGATTCTCCAATCACACCAACAACGACGGAGCCGCCATGCAAGTCCTTCACCACCAACATTTCGCCCAACTTCACCAGGCGCCCCACGGCGTTTTGCTGCTGCCCAATGCCTGGGACGCTGCCAGCGCCAAAATCTTTGAGGGTTCCGGCGCCAAAGCCGTGGCCACCAGCAGCGCATCGCTCGCCTGGGCCTGCGGCTATGCCGACGGCGGCGCCTTGCCGCCCGACGAGTTGCTCGATGCCGTCGCCCGCATCACCCGCGTCTTGAGCCTGCCGCTGACCGTCGACATGGAAGACGGCTACAGCGAAAGCCCCGCCGAGGTGGGCCGCCTGGCCGCCGAGCTGGTCGCCGTAGGTGCGGCGGGCATCAACCTCGAAGACAGCAGCGGTGCGCCCGAGCTACTGGCGGAAAAAATCCGCGCCATCCGTGCAGCGCTCAAAGGCGCATCACTGTTTATCAACGCCCGCACCGATGTCTACCTGCGCAAGCTGAAAGTCGAAGGCACACCGGCCCAGGCCAGCATCACCCGCCTCAAGCTGTACCAGCAAGCCGGGGCAGACGGCTCCTTTGTGCCCGGCCTCACGGCCTTGCCTGACGTGCGGGAAATCTGCGAAGCCGTCAGCCTGCCGCTGAACCTGATGGCCATGCCCGGGCTGCCGGCCATTGCCGACTTGCAGGCCGCCGGTGTGCGGCGCGTCAGCGTAGGGCCGGCGCCTTTCCAGGTGGCTTATGAACACGCCCGAACCAGCGTTGAAGCCTTGCTGAAACAGGACCTGTCGCCGTTGCTCGGCCCCAAGCTGGACTATTCGGCGATGAACACCTTGTTGAACACGCCACGCTAGAGCGCACAGGCGTTTGCCCGCTATCGCCTGTATTCCTTTGGGGATCAGGCGATTTTTCATTTATTTCATCTTTTTTGTCTTTTTTGTCTTTTTTGGAAGAGGCGCGTCACAAACGGCAAAGCTCAATCGTCAATACGGTGTGACACCCAACTTTTAAACTCTTTTTTAAAGGAAACACCATGACTGCCCCTACCGCTAACACCGCCGCCAACACCGCCCCCGTCCGTATTGACCTCGCGATTCCCGACGTTTACCCCGCCTTGCTCAAGGTCAGTGAAACCATTGGCGCCCAGGGCCTGGACAAAAAACTGCACCACCTGATTCACCTGCGCGCCTCGCAGATCAACGGCTGCGCCTTCTGCGTGAAGATGCACCTGCGCGAAGCCCGTGAAGACGGTGAAACCCAGGACAGACTGGACCGCCTCGTCGTCTGGGCCCACGTCAACGACTTCAGCGAAGCCGAGAAAGCGGCACTGGCCTGGACGGAAGCACTGACCACGCTAGACCACAAGACCGACTACGCCAGCCTGCGCGGTCGCCTGCGCCAATCGTTCAGCGACAAGGAAATCGGCGCGCTGACCGCTACCATCGGCATGATCAACCTCTGGAACCGCATCCAGGTCTCGGCACAC
The DNA here is from genome assembly GCF_056406035.1 of Polaromonas sp. P1_E1_2. NCBI lineage: Bacteria > Pseudomonadati > Pseudomonadota > Betaproteobacteria > Burkholderiales > Comamonadaceae > Polaromonas > Polaromonas sp. P1_E1_2. The sequence continues at coordinate 2,089 of NZ_JBFUAZ010000611.1, forward strand.
TGAGCAAAGCAAGGCAAGGCGCGCGCAATGCAAAACATCGACCCCACCGCCGTGTTTGAAGAAAGGCGCAGGCATTTGTTTGGCCTGGCCTACCGCATCCTCGGTTCACGGGCTGATGCCGAAGACGCCGTGCAGGACGTCTTCATCAAATGGCTGGCGGCCGACTACGCGAGCATCGCCACGCCGGCTGCCTGGCTCACCGCCATCTGCACGCGCCACTGCATCGACATGCTGCGCGACGCCCAGCGCAGCCGGGTCGACTATGTCGGCACCTGGCTGCCCGAACCCATCCACACGCAAACCGAAGACACGCCCGAAACACATGCCCTGCTGGCCTCATCGCTGAGCATGGCCTTTTTGCTGCTGCTCGAACGCCTCACGCCCAAAGAGCGCGCTGCCTACCTGCTGCATGAGATTTTTGAGACACCTTACGCCGAAGTGGCCGAGATGCTGGAC
>NZ_JBFUAZ010000612.1:0-2544 GCF_056406035.1 Polaromonas sp. P1_E1_2
GTCCCTGCGCTGCTTGAAAGCGCTGTGGTCGTGGGGGTGGCGGCCAGCGCCAGGACCGGAGCCAGGGCGATGAGCAGTGCCAGGCGGCTGAGCCAGGTGGTGACGGCTCTGGTGGAACTAGGGCTGCGCATGCGACCTCCTGCTGGGGTGATGGTTGTTGTGGTGTTCAATTGCTCGCTCCCGTGAGTTGCTGGACCCGGTTCAAGGCGTCATACACCCGGGTAATGTTTCTTTGCAGGTTGCCCTGTGGGTCTTTGACCTGCTCGCCGGTCTTGTTGCCCATAGCGTCCAGGGTGTAGCTGACGGTGTTGCCTTTGGCGTCCGTCACACCCGTCAGGCGCTGTGCGGCGTCGTAGCTGTAGCTCATGGTGCTGTTGTCGGGCAGCGTGACGCCTGTCAGCTGGCCGGCGTTGTCGTAGGTGTAGCTGGTGGTGCGGGCTGCTCCGCCCGGCGGGGTGACTGTCACGCTGCTGACCCAGCCTCGAGGCGTGTAGCTCATGTCTGTGACGATGCCTTTGGGGTCGACCATCTGTCGCACACGCCCTGCCCTGTCGTACAGCGTGAACTGGGTCACGTGGCCTGCTGCATTGGTGATCGACTGGAGATCGCCTGCTGTGTGGCCTACCGCATTTGGGTCAATGGTGATGGGTCCGCTATTGGGGAAGGCCTGTGCCGGTGGTGTGAAGTTGGTGGTGTACCGCGCAAATCCCTTGGTGATCCGCAAATCAGAGAGGTACCCATTCCAGCCACCAGCGCCGATCGAGTCGGCACCGATGGCAACATTGCGTGAAGAAGTATTCAGGCTGACGGAAAGAGCCGCAGAGCCAACACTCACGCCGTTGACGTAGAGGGTCACCAGGTTGCCATTGCGCACTGCGGCCAGATGGTTCCAGGTGTTCAGGGGTAGCGCATTGGGCGCATTGATAACTGCAACCAGTGAGCTACCAGCGAAGAACGCTGCCTGGGGGTAACCTCCAATAGTGAGCAATCCAAAGCTGGCGTTTCCATTCACACCCAGTTGGTACTGGCCCACGATGCTTTGAATTCCCGACGCATAGCCCGTGGTGTTGTTTGCTTGATAGACCCAGCTTTCAACGGTGAAGTTTCCCGCGTCAAACTGGAAGGATCCTGCGGCGGGTGTCGAGATATAGGAGCTTGCGCCGTCAAAGTAAATTGAACTACTGCCAAATTTGCTTTGGGCCGTGCTGATCTGCGCATTACCCGACACTGTCAAGGGTCTGGGTGACAGACTGCTGTCCACGATGGGCGAGCCGGCCGCACCAGTGCCGTTGAGCAGCAAGCTGACGCGGTTCCACTCGGGGTCTCCATTGGACACAGCTCCGCTGAAGCTGTTACTGCCATAGTAGGCGTAGGTCTGGCGGACGGCGCCGTTGACGCTCTGGGTCGCCACCAAGCCTTGTGCACTTCCACTGGGGACGTAGGTCCAGCTGGCGGTCCGTGCCACATTGGTAGCGGTATCTGTGACGGTCTGGCTCAGCTGGTTGCCCTGGGTGTCGTAGGTATACGTGGTCGTCCTTCCCGCCTCCGTTACCAGCACCGGCAGCCTGAAGGTCGGGTGCCATTGCGTGGTCGTTGTCTGCACTTCGGGCAATCCTGCTGCCCTGGTCGTACTCAAGGGAAGGCGCCGGTTGATGTCCCAGGTGTACATGGTGTTCACGCCCAGGAAGTCGGTCTCCTGGGTGATGAAGCCGTTGGCGTCCTGTACTCGGCTGGCGGCGGATGGAGCGCCTGTTCCGCTGGGCTTGTCGGCGCCGGTGACACCCAGTTGCCCCTTGTTGGTGCTGTAGTTGTAGGTGCGCTGGGTGCCCAAGGGGTCGGTCACTGTGGCTGAGCCAGGGGTGGCGTAACTCACCGTGTACAGGTCGGCACCGCCCGCATAGCCGCTGCTGATGGCGCGGCCCAGGCTGTCATAGGCGATGTTGGACAGCCGGATTCCCCGCTCATCGGTGATGCCGGTGACCAGTTGGGCGTAAGTAGCGTTCTCGTAGTGGTAGATGCGGGTGACGGTGCCTCCCGAAGTACCAGGGTAACTGACGCTGGTCAGGTGTGAGGTGGCGGTGGTGCCGTCGTAGCTGTAGCTGATGATCCGGCCATCGCTGCCGATGACGCTCGTCAGCTGGCTGCTGGGGTTGTACGCAAAGCTCAAGGTGCGGCCGAACTGGTTGCTCACACTGAGGAGCAATCCTGCGACCGGAGCGGTCGTGGATATGGTGCTGGGCGTGCTGTAGGTATAGCTTTGGATCCAACCGTTTCTCTGGGTCACGGTGAGCAGCTTGCCTGCCGTATCGAACTGCCACAGGCTATCGTCGTCCAGCCGTTTATACAGAAGGCCTGTGGCGTTGGGGATCAGGCTGTCGGCGCTGTTGCCGGCGTCCCAGCTGCTGGTAGTGACATTCCAACTGAAGGTGCGTACGCTGCCGTCGCCAAAGATGACGCGGGCGATGTTGCCTGCAGCGCCAGCCGTGCCTTCTTGCTTGATCGAGATGGCGTGGTTGTGCGACCAGGCGCGGGTCAGCCCGGGAT
>NZ_JBFUAZ010000613.1:0-2523 GCF_056406035.1 Polaromonas sp. P1_E1_2
ATGCGCCGACGGGCCAATGCATCGCGCGGTACGACAAGATCCATCTTTTTCGCTTTGCGCAGGGAAAGGAAGACTATGACGAAACGCGTGTGCTGGAGCCCGGCGCGCAGCCCGTCGGGTTTGATCTGGTTTCCCGCGATGGCCATGTCTACGCTGTCGGCATGAGCATTTGTTATGACCTGCGCTTCCCGGAGCTTTACCGCGCGTTGAAGGCCGATGTGCTGCTGGTGCCCAGCGCGTTTACCTACACCACCGGGCAGGCGCATTGGGAAGTGCTGCTGCGTGCACGCGCCATTGAAAACCAGGCCTATGTCATTGCGGCGGCGCAGGGCGGCACGCATGAAAACGGCCGTCGTACCTGGGGCCACAGCATGCTGGTGGATCCCTGGGGTGAGGTGCTGGCCCAGCAGGCCGAAGGCGCAGGCGTTGTTCTGGGTGAAATCTCCAGCACTCACACGGAAGGTGTGCGAAGCCGTTTGCCTGCATTGAACCATCGTTTCCTATGAGGCCGGCCGCGTGAGGTTTCCGTTTGCCAACGGCGTCAGCCGCGCCAGCAAGCGCTGGTCCCTGTGGGCGCTGCTGGTGGCGCTGCTGGTGGCGTTGCTGGGCATTCTGGTGTGGCTGGCGGGACGGTACGAGTCCAGCATGGTGCAAAGCCGGCTGGAGCATGACGCAGCGGAAGCCGTGACCGACATCCGCTCGGGACTGACGCGCAATATCCAGACCTTGCAGGCACTTCAGTCCAGCGACCGCACGCCGGAGTCGTGGCATTCGTCCGCCGCCGAGCTGCTTCGCGAGCGCCGTGAAATCATGCGGCTTGAATGGCGCAGCGAAGCGCTCGATGTGCTCGGGTTTGTGGAGACGCCCTATCGCACTTCGGTGTTCGAGCGGCTCGGGCGGGGCAGTTTGCAAACCGACGTGGGCCTGACCTGCACCACGGCCCGGCGCCTGAGCGGCGCGGCCTACTCCACCAGTTATTTCATGCCGCAGCGCGATGGCCTGGGTCTGGAGGTGCTCGACATGTGCCTGCCCATCACGGTGTCGGGGCGCCTCACGGGGTATAGCGTGGTCACCTATTCGCTGCAGGACATTCTGGGGGAACTGGTCGGCCGCCAGCTCGCACGGGGCATCGGCCTGTCTTTTACCGAAGCGGACGGCACGCGCCTGGCCCTGCAAGGCGTGCCTTCGCGCGGCAGCCGGATTTATATTGCGCAACAGCTGCTGGACCTGCCCGGCAATACGCTGGTGGTCAGGATGGAAAGCCGGCTGGGCACGCCGGCCCTTTTTCCCAACGTGCTCACCGCACTGGTAACCGCCATGTCACTGGCGCTGCTTGCCGTGTTGTACCTCCTCGCAAGGGATATGCGCCGCAGGCTGAAAGTCGAGCATGACCTCGGCGAGGCCCTGGCTTTCCGCAAGGCCATGGAGGACTCCGTGCTGACCGGCCTGCGCGCGCGCGACCTGCACGGGCGCATCACTTACGTGAATCCGGCGTTTTGCAAGATGGTTGGCGTGGACGCCAAGGACCTGCTCAACCAGAGCTTTCCCTCGCCCTACTGGCCACCCGAACTGGCCGGCGTTTATCAGCAGCGCCAGGAAATCCGGCTGGCGGGCAACAGCCTGCCCAGGGAGGGTCACGAATCGGTGTTCATGCGGCGCGATGGCACGCGGTTCCCCGTGTTGATCATGGAAGCTCCGCTGATCAATGCCGTGGGCAAGCACACCGGCTGGATGAGTGCGATTCTGGACGTCAGTGAACAGCGACGGGTGGAAGAGCTTTCCCGTGCCAGCCAGGACCGTCTGCAGGCCACCGCACGATTGGCGATGGTTGGCGAGATGGCCTCGCTGCTCAGCCACGAACTCAACCAGCCGCTGGCCGCCATTTCAAGCTACGCCACCGGCTCACTCAACCTGCTGCAGGATGGCATGGACCATGACAAGCCGCTGGCAGCGAACGCCAGCTCAGCCRTGGCACCGTTGTCGGAAGATTTGCAGCTGGCCATGCGCCGCATTGCCGAGCAGGCCGAACGCGCGGGAAAGGTCATCAAGAGCGTGCATGATTTTGTGAGGCGGCGCGATCAGGTGCGCGAAGCCGTGCAGCCTCGCGCCCTGCTGGACGCCATCATGCCGCTGGTGACCCTTCAGGCACGCAAGCTCGGCGTGCGCGTGGTGATCGAGGTCGACGAGACCTGCACGCCCGTGCTGTGTGACCGCACCATGGTTGAGCAAGTGCTTCTCAACCTCTCGCGCAACGGCATGCAGGCCATGCAGGCTGCGGCCCACGAAGGAGGGGCGGCGGAGGCGGCCCCGCGGGAAAAGGTGCTGACGCTGCGTATCCGTCCGGCCGCATCGAACGCACAGAGCCGCTGGGTGGAATTTTCGGTGACGGATTGCGGTGAAGGCATTTCCAGTGAAGTGGCCGAGCAGCTCTTCACGCCTTTTTTCACTACCAAGGAAGAGGGTATGGGGCTGGGCCTGAGCCTGTGCCGCACGGTGATTGAGCAGCACGGCGGCTTCCTGGGG
>NZ_JBFUAZ010000614.1:0-2507 GCF_056406035.1 Polaromonas sp. P1_E1_2
CGTGAAGAACTGCGAGCCCAGCCAGATCGACTGGGTCAAGCTCAAGGCCAAGACCGAGCAGATCGGCTACCCGATCATCGCCGTGGTCAACCAGATCAACGCGCATTGCAAGGATGGCCTGGGCGAATACTGCCACTGGGGCGCCACCACGCAGGACATCACCGACACGGCCGCCGTGCTGCAGATACGCGAGGGCCTCGCACTGGTCGAGGCCGACCTCGCGGACATCTCGGCCTCGCTCGCCAAACTGGCGCGCGACCACCGCGACACGCCGATCATCGGCCGCAGCAACCTGCAGCAGGCGACGCCCATCACCTTCGGCTACAAGATGGCCAGCATCCTCGCAGGTATCGAGCGCCACCGCGAGCGCCTCACGCAGCTCAAGCCGCGTGTGCTGGTCGGTGAATTCGGCGGCGCGTCGGGCACGCTGTCCTCGCTTGAAAAAGGCGCGATGGAAACCCAGGCTGGCCTCATGAAGGAACTCGGCCTCGGGCAGCCCCTGATTTCGTGGCACACCGTGCGCGACAACTTCGCCGAAGTTGGCGCCTTCCTCGGCATCGTCGGTGGCTCGCTCGGCAAGATCGCGATGGATGTGAAGCTGCTGATGCAGACCGAAGTCGCCGAAGTGTTTGAGCCTTTCGCGCCCGGCCGGGGCTCCTCGTCAACCATGCCGCAAAAGCGCAACCCCATCTCCTGCCTCTACATCCACGCCAACATCTCCGTGGTGCGCCAGCTGGCCGCATCGCTGATGGACGCGATGGTCGCCGACCATGAACGCTCCACCGGCCCCTGGGAAATCGAATGGGTGGCGATGCCCGAGATTTTCTGCCTGATCTCGGGCGCGCTCAAGCAGACGAAGTTCATCCTCGCGGGCCTCGAAGTCGATGCCGCGCAGATGCGCCGCAACATCGACATGACCCACGGCCTCGTGATGTCGGAGGCCGTGATGATGGGCCTGGGCCCTTACATCGGTCGCGAATACGCGCATGACCTGGTCTACGACATCTGCCGTGACGCCCTCCAGCAAAAGCGGCCGCTGATCGATTTGCTGGCGGAGCACCCGGAGATCAAGAAGCACGTGACACGCGAACAGCTGGCCTCGTTCTGCGATCCGATGAATAACCTGGGCCAGGCAGGCGTGATGGTCGACCGCGTGCTGGCATCGGTCAAGGCGCCGGACTCGCAGCCCACAAGAGTGTCATAAGAAGAGGGCGGCTCAAGCTTCGTACCAAAGTTTTGTGTATGCGGTTGAAGGGTGCCGTCTCAACGTCTTAACGGAAGCTCCAGCGTCACGCAGGTTCCATGTGTGCCACTGGAAATGCGGACCTGGCCCGCCAGTTTTTGTGCGCGCATTCGCATCGCGGCCAGGCCGCGTTGGGTCTTGCCGGGTGCGGGAACGGCGTGCGTGTCGAAGCCGCAGCCGTCATCTGTGACGGACAGTTCCACGGTGCTGGCGGTGTCACGTGCGCGAACGGTGATGGTTCTGGCCGCGCCATGGCGCACTGCATTGTTGATGGCCTCCTGGAGCGTGCGCAGGATGGAAAGGCCTGTCTCGGGTGTCAGGTAGTCCATCTCCGGCAACGGCCCCACTTGCCACTGCAAACCAACCCCGATGGCGTTGAGCCGCGGCTCCAGCCGATAACGCAGGTTGGCCAACAGGGGCAGCAGGTCGCTTTCCTCAAGGTCCAGCGAATCGATGATGAGCCGCATGTCTTCCAGGGAGTCCTCAATCACGCGCGCGACTTCCTCTCGCGGCACCTCGTCGCGGCGGGTCATCCGCAGCGCGGTGATCAGCTGGCTGCCCATGCCGTCGTGCAGGTCGTGCAGCAGCCGGGTACGCTCGGCGGCGATCACGGCCTGGCGCTCCTCGGCCTTGCGGCGGTCAAATTCCGCGCGCATTTCTTCCAGGGCCTGCCCGTGCGCTGTGCTGACGCCGGCGACGGCAAGGTTGATCTCTTCCTCGGCGCTGGCCCGGTGCAGCGCCAGGCCCTCGAGCGTGCGCGCGACCAGGGTGGCCAGCACCAGCAGCGCGGCCACCGGGGCCATGAAGAAGCTGTCGAAGGCGTTCAGGTCGGCAGGAATGGCCAGGTCCTGCAGCACAGCGGCCCACCAGAGGACCAGCGTCACGGCCAGGAACAGCTCGTTGCGCCGGCGTGTGCGCCAAGCCCTGTGAACCTGGGCCAGCACCACGGCGATGGTCAGGGCGAAATACGGCCAGTGCAGCACGGCCGCGACGTTGGGCCGCATGTCGCCCTTCAGGTAGGCGGCGACGCCCGCTGCGAAAGACAGCGCGATGACCCCGTAGAGCACTTTGAGGTAGCGCTTCCAGGGCGGGCTGGTCCAGTGGCTGTACTCCAGCASCAGCATGATCATGAGCGTGTTGGACACCAGGGTGCTGGCCAGCGCGAACAGCAGGGATTCGGGGCCGGGCGGCCCGGCTTCAGGCGCGAGCATCACCAGTGCCCGCGGCATCCAGCTCAGGCACAGCAGCACGAACAGCAGGTGGA
>NZ_JBFUAZ010000615.1:0-2503 GCF_056406035.1 Polaromonas sp. P1_E1_2
GCGTGTAGCCCGTTCCCCCCTCGAGGGGGCGGCGCCTGCGGCCCGGCAAAGCCGGTTCCGCGGCCCCTGCTGGCTTGGACTGGGTGTGGCGGCTCAGGTATTTTTCAGGAAAATAGTACTGAGAGCCAAGCGGGACGAGCGCAAGCAGCTCCTAAATCAATAGCAACGGGGTGCGTACCGGATACGGAACCTTCGACAGGCTCGGGATGATCGGATCGCGCTGTGCAACCGCGGCGAGCTCTTAAGCCAGCATGAGCCGTGGAACCGGCTTTGCCGGGCCACAGGCGGGCGGCCCCCCGGGGGGCAGGAAGCTACACGAAGTGAGCGACCGTGGGGGTCTTATCTAGCAAGGCCGCAAGGCCTTGCCCGCCAACTGCGGCTTGAGCAACTCGAGTTTGGCCATGAGCGGCGCATCAACGGCCGGGAGTTTGAGCAGTTGGCCGCGTATTTCAGGCTGCTCCTGCACCACCTTGGCGGTGCGTACGCCGCGCGTGGCGACCTTGGCCAGTTCACGCTCGGCGTCGGCCTGGGARCTGAAATGGCCCAGCGAGAGGCCTGGTCCCAGCGAGGAGTTGAGCAAGGGCTCGAACGAGACCCCCATGCCGCGCAGCTCGCCGCGCTTTTTGGCCAGCGCATCCTCGTTGGTGTATTTGCCCATGTAGACGATCCAGCGGCCCGGCTCCGAGCTGTTCTCGAGTGACCAGCTGCCAATGGGCAGGCCGGCCTCCAGTCCGAAGCGCAGGGCGATGGTCTGCTCGGGGGTGAAAAGGCCGGCTTGCAGGCATTCAGGGGCGGGTGGCGGCGCTGCAGCGGCGGTGCTGGCGCTTTCCAGTTGGCCGGCATCGGTGGCGCTCAGAAGGCGCATCGCCTTGGGCCGGATCTGCTGCGCCAGGCGCTGGGGTTCGGCCTGGGCGATGGGTGCAAAACCGTAGTCGGCCAGCAGGCCTTGCGTCCAGGCGAAGTAGCCTGCGTTGGCCAGGACCAGCGCCAGCACCAGCAGCCTCAGCATGGGCGCGCATCCTTGGGAGGTTGCGCCGCCACGGGCCGTACGCTGACTTCGGAGCTGGTGATTTGTTTCATGCCAGCCGCAGTATGCACCAGCAGCGCGCCGTTTTCGCCCACACCGTGGGCCGTGCCTTCCAGGCCGTTCTGGCCGTCGGACAGCTGCACGGCCCGGCCTGCCAGAACGTCGCGCGCCGCAAAACGCGCCTGGAAAGGCGCAAAGCCAAAGCGTTCAAACGCCTGCATCGCCTGCACCAGAGGCGGCACGATGCGCAGCAAGGTGGCGGGTGCGTCCAGCGTCGGCAGCAGCGTCTGCAAGCCGCCCGGCGGAATGCCGGGCATGGCGGGTGCGTCAGCCGCAACGGGGATTTCCACCGCGCGGATGTTGATGCCGATGCCGACCACCACGTAACGGATGCCTTCCCAGCTGGCGGTTTCCACCAGGATGCCGGCCAGCTTGCGGTCGCCTTCGGGTGTGGACAGCCAGAGGTCATTGGGCCATTTCAGGCCGATGCGGGGTTTGGCGGCCTGGCCGGAGGCGCTGCCGGCGAACGGCTCAAGGCTTTCGGCTACGCTGATGCCGGCCACCAGGGAGAGGCCGGACCAGTCGACGGGCGCAAGCGGCAGGCCCAGCGAAAACGTGAGGCTGTCGCCGCGGCGGCTTTGCCACTGGCGGCCCAGCCGGCCGCGCCCGGCGGTTTGCTGTTCGGCCACCAGCAGCAGGGGCTCTGGACGGGGCAGGACACCGGGGCTGCCGCGAAAACGCCGCATCAGCTCGGTGTTGCTCGAATCAATCTCGGGCAGGACTTCCACCGTGAACCCCGGCAAGGACGGCGCCAGGGCCTCCCAGAGAGCTTCGGCGGGCCAGCGGATGGGGGATGTAAGGGGAGTGCTCATGAGAAGGTTGCAGCCGGTTGCGCCGGCGGCATGGCCTGTGAAGCGGGTTGAGCGCCTGCTCAGTCCTTCTTTTTCTTTTTGGGTTTCTTGCCGGCCTTTTTATCGGCTGCCTTTTTGTCAGCCTTGGCTTCAGCCTTTTTGTCGGCTTTTTTTTTGGACTTCTTTTTGTCCTTGTCCTTGTTCTTGTTCTTTTTCTTGCCTTCGTCGTCCTTGGGCGCCAGCAGGGTGCCGCGGCAGTTTTTGGCGCCGCACCAGCAGGGGTATTCGGCCAGCAGCTTCTTGGTGTAAGGCGCGTCGATGATCAGGCCGTAGTCGTAAAACAGCTCTTCGCCGGCCTTGATGTTGCGCAGCGCCTTGATGAAGACGCGGCCGCCCTCTTCGTCGGCTTCGCAGTTGGGCTTGCAGCTGTGGTTGATCCAGCGCGAGGAATTGCCGCCGTGTTTGGCGTCGATCACATGCTCTTCGTCGATGTGGAAGTAGAACGTGTGGTTGGGGTCCTTGGGGTCGTGCGGGTGGCGGCGCAGCGCCTCTTTCCAGTTGATGATTTCGCCGACATATTCGATCAGCGTTTCACCTTCAGCCAGGTCCTGCACTGCGAACACAC
>NZ_JBFUAZ010000616.1:0-2496 GCF_056406035.1 Polaromonas sp. P1_E1_2
GCCTTGAACGGCAAAAAGTCTGAGCCATCCACCAGCCGAGCGATGACCTCGTACATGTCCAGCGGCTGGCGCAGGTCGTCGGGAACCAGGCCCAGCAGCTCGTCAGGCGGGTAAATCGGCTCACAGGGGAGATCGGTGTTTGCTATTGAATTAGTAGCTGCTTGCGCCCGCCCTGCTTTGCTTGCTGCCCGATTTGACCATGAAGTACGGGCCACCACCTGGCGCGCCAGCCCCAGCGCATGGCGATCGTCATCAGCCAGATGCTCACCCAGGCCCGACACGCCGGTGTGCATTTCAGCGCCACCCAGTTCTTCTTCGGTCGCCACCTCGCCGGTAGCGGCCATCAGCAGTGGCGGGCCGGCAAGGAAAGCGCGGGAACGCTTGCGCACCATGATGACGACGTCGCTCAGGCCCGGCATGTAGGCGCCGCCAGCCGTGCCCGAACCGTGCTGCACGGTGATGACGGGAATGCCCGCCGCCGACAGCCGCGCCAGATTGCGGAAAAGGCTTCCACCGTGCACAAAGCCTTCGACCCGGTAGCGCATGAGGTTGGCGCCCGCACTTTCCACCAGGTGGATAAAGGGCAGCTTGTTTTGCAGCGCAATCTCCTGCACGCGCAGGATCTTTTCCAGTCCCATGGCCTGGACGGCGCCGGCCTCTATGCCTGAATCACTGGCCACCACCATGCAGCGCACGCCACTCACAAAGCCGATACCCGCCACCACGCCGCCGCCCGGCACCGACTGGGCCGCGTCCTTGTTGTCCTGCAGGTAACCCGCGAGGGAACACAGGCCCAGCCAGGGCGCACCCGCATCCAGCAGCAGCGCCACCCGCTCGCGCGGCAGCAGCTGGCCGCGCTTGTCGAAGGCGGGCCGTGATTTGGCGGAGGCGGCGGCGCTGCGCTCTTCCAGCGCGCGCAATGCGGCGATGCGCGACAGCATGGCCTCACGCCGCTGCATGGCTTGTGGCGATTGCGCATTCCACGCAGACTGGAACAGCGTCATGACTGGAAGACCTTGGGGGTCTCAGCCAGGTGAAAACCATCGAAAGGTTTGATCGCATCACGCTGCAGCGCGTCAGTATCGGGCCGCTGCATGGGCCAGCCCATGCGCATCTGGGGCCTGGCGCCGTCGACGCGCAAGGTGCTGCCGCTGATGAAGTTGGCGGCCTTGCTGAGCAGGAAGACGACGGCCGCCGAGGTTTCGCTTTCGGTGCCGAAGCGGCCCAGTGGCACCGTGTGGCGCATCTCGCGCAGCATGGGGCCGGCCTCGGGCGGGTAGTGGTCCATGCCGCTGGAGGCGATGTAGCCGGGCGCGACCGCGTTCACCCGCACGCCGCTATGGGCCCATTCGGCCGCCGCGGTTTCGGTGAAGCTCACCATGCCGGCGCGCGCCGCGCCGCTGTGGCCCATGCTGGGCATGGAACCCCACATGTCGGCCACTATGTTGACGATGCTGCCGCCCTTTTCCTGCATGGCTTGCAGGTAGCATTCGCGCGCCATCAGGAAGCCGCCGGTCAGGTTGGTGTTGATGACGGCCTCCCAGCCCTTGGCGCTGATGGATTCCAGCGGCGTGATGTACTGGCCGCCCGCGTTGTTGACAAGCCCATCGATACGGCCCTGCGCCACCACGATGGCGGCGATGGTGGTCTTGACGGCCTCTTCCAGGCGGATGTCACAGGGGTGAAAACTCACGCGCCCGCCCTGCGCCACGATTTCGCCGGCCACGCTGTGAAGTTTCTCGATATTCCTGCCTATCAGCACCATATGCGCGCCCAGCGCAGCGAGTTCATGCGCGATGCAGCGGCCAATGCCGGAGCCGCCGCCGGTGACAACAATGACCTGACCGGCAAAAAGACTGGGTTGGAACACGGATTGGTAACTCATGCGCGGATCTTTCTTGCCGGAGATTTCGGAGTCTTTTCTCCAATGAACAGCGCCATGGCCGCATCCGCCAGATCGTCCAGTGACGCATCTTTTTTTGCATCAAACCACTGCACCGACCAGTTGAGTGCCCCAAAGATCAGAAGGCGCGAAAGCTTCACCGGTCCCTTGAGTTGCCCTGCCGCGGCCAACGCCTTCAGCACAGGCTCCCAGACAGCTTCGTAATTGCTTTGCAGTCTGGCCAGCAGGTTGCGCTGCCGGGCTGTGATCGAACGCGACTCGTAAAGCATCACAGGGATGAAGTCGCTGCCGGGGCCCAGCAGCACGTCAAAGTGATTGCGGATCAGCACGTGCAGCAGCGCTGGCGCCTCAGCGGTAGAGAGCCCCGCCGCCTGCAGGGCCGCSGCCTGGCGTTGAATCGCCGAGCGCATGCCCTCTTCCATCACGGCATTGAGGAGTGCCGCCTTGCTTTTGAAGTGGTAGAAGGGCGAACCGCTGTGCATGCCGACGGCCGCTGCGATGTCGCGCGTGCTGGTGGCGTCAAAGCCTTTTTTTCGGAACAACCGGGCGGCCGCATTGACGAGTTCGACCCGCCGGTTGCCGTCGTCGCGTTC
>NZ_JBFUAZ010000617.1:0-2492 GCF_056406035.1 Polaromonas sp. P1_E1_2
GGCCTGGCCTTCAGGCCAGTTGTTCGCGCGTCAGCAGCAAGACCTGGTCGGCGCCCGAGCTGGTTTCGAACCACAGCGGTTCAAGCGTCGGGAAAGCGCGCTCAAAATTCTCGCGCTCATTGCCGATTTCCAGCACCAGCACGGCATTTTCGCTCATATGGCGTGCGGCGCTTTGAAAAAGGTCTCGAATGAAGTCCATACCGTCGGTGCCGCCGTGCCGGTTACCGTCCAGTGCCAGGCCGGGTTCAGCCCGGAATTCGGCCGGAAGGGCCGCCATGCTGGCAGCGTTCACATAGGGCGGGTTGCACAAAACCAGGTCATACAGGCCCGCGCAGGCAGCCATGCCGTCAGATTCGATCAGCGTGATGCGGCCGTCGAGACGATGACGGTCCACATTGATACGGGCCACCTCCAGAGCGTCCAGGCTGATGTCGGCGGCGTCCACCACCACGTCAGGGTAGGTCATGGCCGCCAGCACCGCGAGGCTGCCGTTACCGGTGCAGAGGTCAAGCACGCGGTGGGTGTGCTCGCCCAGCCAGGGGTCTATGCTGGCGTCGGCCAGCAGCTCGGCAATGAGGGAGCGTGGAATGATCACACGCTCATCCACATAAAAGGGCACGCCCATCAGCCAGGCTTCGTTCGTCAGGTAAGCCGCCGGCTTGCGGGTGCTGATGCGTGCTTCCAAAAGCATAGCTGCTTGCGCCCGTTCCTCTTGGGTTACAGGCCGATTCTCTACAGAATCCAGGTCGTCCAGCGGCAACCCAAGCTTCCACAGCACCAGCCACGCGGCCTCGTCGAAGGCGTTGGTCGTGCCTTGCCCGAATCCGTCTGAAAAGTGCAGGCCTGCCGCTTCCAGCCTGGCGGCCATTTCCTCGACCAGCGCCAGCACCGTCAGCGATGAAGCAGGAGTTGCCGGGCTCGTCATGCTGCCGCCAGTCGTTCCAGAACACCTTTGTAGATGTTTTTGAGCGGATCGAGTGAGCTCACCAGAACATGCTCGTTGATCTTGTGGATCGAAGCGTTGAGGGGGCCGAATTCAATGACCTGCGGGCAGATTTTGGCGATAAAGCGGCCGTCACTCGTGCCGCCCGTGGTCGAAAGCTCGGTTCTCAGGCCGGTTTCAGCCTGGATCGCTCCACGCACCGCATCCACCAGCGTGCCCGGAGTGGTCAGAAAGGGGAGGCCGCCCAGGGTCCATTTGAGGTCGTACTCCAGCTGGTGCTGGCTGAGCACGGCTTGCAGGCGCTGTTGCAGGCTTTCGGGGGTGGATTCGGTGCAGAAGCGGAAATTGAAGTCCACCACCAGCTCGCCCGGAATGACGTTGGACGCGCCGGTGCCACCGTGGATGTTGGAGACCTGCCAGCTCGTGGCCGGGAAGAAAGCATTGCCTTTGTCCCATTCGGTGGCCACCAGTTCGGCCAGAGCCGGTGCAAACAGGTGGATCGGATTTTTGGCCAGGTGCGGGTAGGCAATATGGCCCTGCACGCCCTTCACGGTGAGCTTGCCGCTCATGGTGCCGCGGCGGCCGTTCTTGATCATGTCGCCCAGGCGCTCGACCGAGGTGGGTTCACCCACGATGCAATAGTCCAGCGTTTCTCCGCGCGCTTTCAACTGCTCGCAGACCATGACCGTGCCGTCCACGGCCGGGCCTTCCTCGTCGCTGGTGATCAGGAAGGCGATCGACAAGGCCGGATCCGGGTGGGCGGCCAGGAATTCCTCGACTGCGACCACCATCGCCGCGATCGATGTTTTCATGTCGGCGGTACCGCGCCCGTACATCTTTCCGTCGCGATGGCTCGGGGTGAACGGGTGGCTGTGCCACTGGTCGAGCGGGCCGGTGGGCACCACGTCGGTGTGGCCGGCGAACACCAGGGTTTTGGCCGGCGCGGCGCTATCGCTTTTTGCTATTAATTCAGTAGCTGCTTGCGCCCGTCCTGATTGGGCTGCAGCCCTTAAATCATGAGATTTCCCTTCACGCCGAGCCCACAGGTTGGTGACGCGGAAGTCGGCAGGGCCGCTGACGATGGTTTCGCATCGAAAGCCCAGCGGCGCCAGCCGTGCGATCAGCAGGGCCTGGCAATCTGCGTCGTCAGGCGTGACGGAGGGGCGGGAAATCAGCTGTTCAGCCAGATGCAGGGTTCGGGACATGTCGTTTAGGGCCTGTTAACACCGGCCCGAAACGAGCGCGGCCGTGTTTTTAGTGCTTCACGTCCAGCGTGATTTCCGTAAAGGACGGTTCGTCATCCGGGTCCTCTTCTGGCTCCAGTGTCTTGGCCTTGACGGCAAAGTCATTCTCCAGCCGCCACATCAGATTGGTCGGCGAGTCGGCGTAGAGAACACCTTCCTTGCGTGTGACGGTGCCGGCCACGATCAGCTTGGCGATGTCCTGCTCGAAGGTCTGTGAGCCTTCGGCCATGGATTTTTCCATCGCTTCCTTGACGCCTGAAAAATCGCCTTTTTCGATCAACTCGGAGATCAGCTTGGTATTGAGC
>NZ_JBFUAZ010000618.1:0-2491 GCF_056406035.1 Polaromonas sp. P1_E1_2
GATCTGCATGGGGGTGGCGGCGCGCGTGCTGGCGGCCCCCTGGGAGTAAACCACCGAGCTGCCGAGGGCCAGAATCAGGGCCAAAGGGGACAGGTGGAAGCGGGAACGAGGCATGCGTGCAATCTCCGGGAGAAGGTTTAAATAAGAATCCTTCTCATGTAGACGCGTGGGTCCCGGGAAACCCTAGGTCGGGCACAAAGTTTTTTTGTGTCCTGATGTCAGCCGTGCTTCGGCCAGCAGACTAGGCAGCTCAAGCTAATAACCAACGGTTAATGGCGAATGGCGAACGGTTAATGACCGGCGGCGACGATCTCGGCCTCGCCGCCCTGCTCGCGCAGCCGCACCGGCAAAACCTGCGGCAAGACGCGGGCGAAGTTGCCCGGCCGCCGCGGGTCRAACGTGCCCGTCACGCGCAGCGCGGCCACGGCCGGCTCCCGCACCGTCAGGTGCACCGGGCCGTAACGCTCAAACTCGGCCAGGGCCTGGTTCAGCGGTGTGTTGTCAAAACTGACGCGGCTTTCACGCCAGGGCGCAATCCCGGCTGCGGGCACGACAGACACCGCGCCCAGCAATCCCGACATGTCGCTCGCAATTTGCTGGCCCGCGACCAGCTCGACCGCCGCGTCCGTGGCGGACCGTTCGGCGCGCGCCACGCGCACACGCCCTTCTTCCACCGCAACCTGCACACCTGCACGGCCCGGCACACCAGGCGTGTAGCGCACAGAAAACCGCGTGCCGACCACCGTGATGCGCAAAGGCCCGGCCAGCACATCGAAAGGACGCGCCGGGTCACCCATGACCTGGAACATTGCCTGTCCCAGCGGCAGACGTACCACGCGGCGCTCACGGTAAAGCGTGACATCGGCGGTGGTCAGGGTGTCCAGCCTCAGGCGGCTGCCTTCCGGCAAGACCACCTCCAGCTGCTGGCCTCGGGTGGTGGCAAAACTTTGCTCGAACACCGGCTGCTGTTGCCAGAGGCTCCAGGCCATATAGCCCCCGCAGGAAACCATCAACGCCACGGCGGCCAGCGCGCCCTGCGCCACCCAGGCAGACAGCCCCTGCCACCAGGCGCGCTGGCGCGGCGCGGCGCGGGCGGCAGCAACGGCTTTGTCGTCGGCGAGGTTTTGCCTCAGCGTGCGCAAGCCGTCCGCCGGCAGCGCGTCGAGCAAACGCCAGTCGCGCTGGTGGCGCGCGAAGGCTGCGCCGTGGGCGCTGTCTGCCGCAAGCCAGGCCTGGAACGCAGCCTCGTCCGCCGCCTCAAGCTGCCCACCGGTACGCCGCACGAACCAGTCCAGCGCCGCTTCGTCGGGCTCTGTGGACGGTGCGGCTGGCGGATGGGCTGGCGGCGGGGTGTTCATGGTGTGCTTATCGGCTCTTGGATGTAGACGCACGAACAAACTGAAACCCTATGCCGGGAAAGCAAAAATACAAATAAAAATTCATTCGAAAGCCGAAAGTCATTCGCGGGCAGGTTTTCTTCGTCGGAGCACCGGGGTAGAGATGGGGGTAGAAGTTGGGCCGGCGGCGGCGGGCGCCCCGTCGAGCGCGTCTTTGCAGCGCCTGCAGGCGTCCATGGCCAGCTTGATGTGCTGCTCGACCATCTTGCGCGAGATGCCCATCTGCTCGGCCACCTCCGAATGCGGCAGGCCGTCAAACTTGTGCAGGATAAAGGCCTCGCGGCAGCGCAAAGGCAGGGCATCGATCGTGGCCAGCAGGGCATTCACACCCTGCGCGGAAGACGCCGCCGCATCGGGCTCGCAGGCCAGCGGCGCCGCGAGGTTCTCGAGCTCGGCGGCCGAGGCCTCGGCATCGGGATGCAGCGCCTCGCCGCGCACTTCACTGC
Organism: Polaromonas sp. P1_E1_2; assembly: GCF_056406035.1. Classification (NCBI taxonomy): domain Bacteria; kingdom Pseudomonadati; phylum Pseudomonadota; class Betaproteobacteria; order Burkholderiales; family Comamonadaceae; genus Polaromonas; species Polaromonas sp. P1_E1_2. The sequence continues at coordinate 1,844 of NZ_JBFUAZ010000618.1, forward strand.
GGCGGTGCTGGTCGATCTGCAGGTTGCGGGCTGTGCGGTAGAGCAGTGCGCGCGGCTCCGGCACCGCCTGGCCGGAATGCTGCACCGCCAGCACGCGCGCATAGCTCTCCTGCACGACATCAGCCGCGGCATCGCGGTTTCGCACCGTGCGGGAACAGAAGTTCAGCAGTTCTTGGTAATAGCGCTCAAGCACAGGTCGGTCATTGCCATGGAGGTGACGGATCCCTTCAAGCGGCATACGAGATGTGGCGGTGGCTGACCAGGCGCGCGTCGTAGATGGGAATTATTCTCATTATTACCGAAGCGTGCTACCGGGCCAGCACCATTACCTTTGATACCACGCGGCCTTGCTGAACAGCGGTTCGTGAATTCACATGCGGGTCTCAAGGGCCTGAGACATCGCAAGAAGGAAGCGAGGAATGTGCGTTGTCTATGGTCGGTGCGCTTCAACCTTCATCGGGATTGTCAACACCCTGAAAACTACATAACTGGCAGTTCCGTCGTTGAGAGCACCTGCTTCAGCACGACGAAAGTGCGGATCTGCCGCACCCCCGGGAGGTAGAGCAGCTCCGCAGCATGCAGGCGGTTAAACGATTCGTTGTCCTGCGTGCGGACGGTGTCGAAATAGTCGAACTCGCCCGACACCAC
>NZ_JBFUAZ010000619.1:0-2490 GCF_056406035.1 Polaromonas sp. P1_E1_2
GTCCCTACAAATTGACAAATCGGCTTTCCAAGGAGTTCAACGACATCGCGGCAACGGCCGGCGCGCAGGATGTTCCGATCAGCTACGCAATGATGGAAGGCTTCATCGCGGCCAAGGTGATCGTTGAAGCGGCCCGGCGGCAAGGCTCGCGTGTGACCCGTGAAGGTTTTGCTTCCGCTCTGGATGGACTGGACAGCTTTGACCTGGGAGGATATGTCATCGGATTTCGCCCGGGGATGCACAGTGGTTCACGCTTCGTGGAGATGACGATCATCAGCGGGAATGGAAGAATCCGGCAATAGAAAAGCAAGGCCGATACCGCTGCTTTGCGCCCCTCACCCAATCTTGAGGATGCAGTCAGGAAACAAGGGCCGGAAAAGAGAAAAGGGTTAGCAGATACTTACCTGCTAACCCTTATCAATATTGGCGGAGTGGACGTCGCTCACAAAAATAGCCGTCAATATCCATCATTCGCGGCAATCGCAAGCGCCTGAATGATTGCGGCACTGTCGGGTGTCCATCTTTGATCGGCAACTTCCACCCATATCAACGGCTAGATTGATAGCTCATTTGATAGCTAAGTCGAAACGTCCGATAGTCGAACCGGTTATGCTTCCTAAGTGCATTCTAGGAGCAGTCGTGCGCGGGCCAATCAACAAACTTACCGACACAAAGATCGAGGCAAAACTCAAAGAGGCGCAAAAGGCCATCAAGTTGGGACTTGGAAAGCCGATTCTGCTGGGTGACGGAGGGGGGCTGACCCTGCAGATCACCAAAACCGGGACCGCCTCGTGGTTACACCGCTACATGCGACTGGGCAAGCCTATGGCCGTTGGACTCGGCCCGTACCCCACAGTCAGTCTCAAAGTGGCACGCACCAAGGCCGAAGCGTGCCGACAGCAGATCGCAGCCGGCGACGATCCAATCACTGCTAAGCGCGCTGCCGAAACAGCAACCCGCCTGGCGACGTCGAAGGGCAAGACATTTAACGAATGTGCGGCCGAATACATCGCCGATCACCGTGAAGAGTGGAAAAACCCCAAGCACATCCAACAATGGGAAAACACCCTCCTCACATATGCGTCCCCGATCATCGGCAATCGACCGATCTCCAGCATCAGCACCGCAGATCTCAAACGCATACTGAATAGCATCTGGAAGACCAAACACGAAACCGCAACGCGCGTGCGGGGACGCATCGAGGCAGTAATTGATTGGGCAACGGCGCATGAACTGAGAAGCGGCGACAACCCTGCCCGCTGGAAAGGCCATCTTGAACACTTGTTGGCCAAATCCACCGCTGAAATCCTCCCGTTCTTTTTTTGGATTCCGCCAATCCAGGTGCAGCTGCCGCATGGACGCTTGTTTTATCAACTCAACCAGGAACAAGAACCATGGCATCAAAACTAGCAGTCAATACCGCCTTTCCCGAAGGCTTTGAATCCCCGCTTAAAAGAATTTCAATGGAAGAGCGTTGCGATGACGTCATTGCATCTATAGCTAACCGCGCAGGGATCAGCGGACCACCCTCCGAAAAGCGACGCTTCAACCACTTCTGGCGATACACCGCTTCGAGGCGGATGGTTTCATGTGCCAGCAGCATCAGGCGGGAGGTGTTCTGCGTGACCGGGATATTGAGGCGAGTCCTGCTGGCCACCTCGGCGGCCTTGTCGTAAAGCTTCAGCGCAGCCAACTGGGAATGCTGATCGAAATAAACAGACTCGTTGACGTACACGCTGGTGTTGTTTCCAGCAAGTAGACCGGCCAGCGCCAGCCCGTTGATTACAGCGCTAGTTTGCAGGCCGGCTGGTTTCGCGAGCAGAACCGGTGTGTCCACGCGGGTCACGTCCATGCCCCGTCCTCGGACAAACTCCGCTGCGTGCTTCAACGAGAAGCCGAACTTCAAGTCGCGGTTGGCCTCCTGAATGGCGGCGAATGCCAGCATTGGTACATCGCCGGATGAAATGATGTTGTGGCCTTGGCGAAGGAATGCCGGGCTAGTTTCCATCCGGTATTCGCGTTTGGACTTCACCGCCCTGACTTTCAGGGCCTGCTTACCGGCCGCTGTCACGAGCGAGCCCTTAGACCATTGCGCACCGTCGTCGCCGTCGATCTTCATAAACTTGTCGCGCAGTCGAGCGGGATCTGCATCGTGTACACACAGTCCGAGCGTGTCAACCATCATGCAAGCCTCAATGTCCTCAAAGTTCATACGATTTCCTATCTAGAAAATGCACCGCGCCGCCCTGGRCTACTCGCCGCAAAGCTATGTATCGGTGGTGCTGTTAATACGGTTTACGGCCCTGCGGCTGGTGGCAGCTATGCCGTATAGGCTTGCTACTGCTTATCGGCTGCACTGGTACGGCCTGCACTGTTTACAAGCTGTACGGTATTACGACCGCCGCCGGTCGGCTTACAAGCTGTACCGACCGCGAGTACCATGGCGTCTGCACACGCACGCCCGCCGAATACTTCCGCGTGCTGCGCGGC
>NZ_JBFUAZ010000620.1:0-2489 GCF_056406035.1 Polaromonas sp. P1_E1_2
GCCTGGGCATACGCCACGTCGGCGAGGCGACGGCCAAGGAGCTGGCGCGCCATTTCGGCAAGCTGGACGCCATCATGGATGCCACCGAAGAGCAACTGCTGGAAGTCAGCGATGTGGGGCCGATCGTGGCGCAGAGTATTCGCACCTTCTTTGAGCAGGCGCACAACCGCGAAGTGGTCGAGCAACTGCGCGCCTGTGGCGTGGCCTGGGAGGAGGGCGAACCAGCTGCCCGGGCGCCCCAGCCGTTGTCGGGCAAGACTTTTGTCATCACCGGCACATTACCCACCTTGAGCCGCGACGAGGCCAAGGACAGGGTGGAGGCCGCAGGCGGCAAGGTGGCTGGCTCTGTCAGTAAAAAAACCGACTACGTGGTGGCCGGCGAAGAGGCTGGCAGCAAGCTGGTCAAGGCCCAAACACTGGGTGTTCCGGTCATCGACGAAGCGGCCTTGCTGGCCCTGCTGGCTGGCCCACCCGGATAGTTTCAGGCTCACGGGAGGCAACACACCCATGCAGGCATTCGAAAACCTCAACTCTGCGGACCTCCTGGACTCGCTCCTGAGCCTGTCTTCGGCGTTCGTCTTTGGCGCCTTGATCGGTTTTGAGCGCCAGTACCGGCAACGCACCGCAGGACTTCGCACCAACGTATTGGTGGCCGTAGGCGCCGCGATTTTTGTCGACATGGCGAATCGGCTGACCGGCGCGCAGGGCGCAGTGCATGTGGTGGCCTATGTGGTTTCGGGCATCGGCTTTCTGGGTGCCGGCGTGATCATGCGTGAGGAAGGTAATGTGCGCGGGCTCAACACGGCCGCTACCTTGTGGTGCTCGGGTGCTGTGGGCGCCTGCGCGGGGGCTGATCTGGTAGTGCAGGCAGGCATTGCCACGCTGTTCGTGCTGGCGGCCAATACCTTGCTGAGGCCCATCGTCAACCAGATCAATCGCTTGCCACTGGACGTGCAGTCGGCCGAGGTAACCAACTCGGTCTATGTGGTCACGAACGGGGGGCATCAAAAAGAGGTGCTGGGTGCCCTGGAGAAATCGCTGGAGGAGCTGCACTATCCGACCAACGACCTCAAAGTGTCCGCCTTCGGCGAGGAAAGCGTAAAAATCCAGGCGACGCTGGTCGCCATTGCGGTGGATGGCCCCGCGATGGACCGCCTTGTCAGTCAGCTCGGTGAGTTGCCTGCGGTCAGCCAGGCTTACTGGAGCGCCAGCACCACGGAATAGTGCGTCAAGGAAGCGCCTTACATGGCGTTACCGGGGTTTGCACGCCGGACGTCACGCCAGGCGACTACGCCGGACGTTGAAAAGACCTGTACACACAGGAGTTTTTCATGAATTACAAACGTTTATCTGTCCTGGCAGGGGCTGCCGGCCTGGCTGTTTTGCTGTCTGGCTGCGTGGTGGCGCCGATTGCCCCGCGTCCGGTGGCTGTTTACCCGGCCCGCCCTGTCTACGTAGAGCCAGCCCCCGTGGTGGTGGTTCCCGCGCCCGGCTATTACCGGGGTTGGGGCTACCGGCATTGGCGCTAAAACTTCCCCGATGAGGCCCTGCGACACGATAATTGGCGCATGACCATTCGCGAAATCCTCAAAATGGGCGACCCGCGGCTGCTGCGCGTGGCTCAGCCCGTGACCGCCTTCGACACCGACGAGCTGCACCTGCTCATTGCTGACATGTTCGATACCATGCGCGCTGTCAACGGTGCCGGCCTGGCAGCCCCACAAATTGGGGTCGACCTGCAGCTGGTAATTTTCGGGACTGACACGGTCAACCCACGCTATCCCGATGCACCGGTAGTGCCCCGCACCGTCTTGCTGAACCCTTTGATTACGCCCCTGGGGCCTGAAGAAGAGGGCGGCTGGGAAGGCTGCCTTTCCGTACCCGGTCTGCGCGGCCTGGTCCCGCGCCTTTCGCGAATTCGTTACAGCGGCTTTGACCAGTACGGTGATGCGATTGAGCGTTCGGTGGACGGTTTTCACGCGCGGGTGGTGCAGCATGAGTGCGATCACCTGATTGGCAAGCTTTATCCCATGCGCATCCGCGACTTCAGCCAGTTTGGCTTTACCGAGGTGCTTTTCCCCGGACTGGACGCGTCGGACGACGACTGACCGAGGACGCCTCGAGGGGTACACTGAAGCTGATCGAGGGCTATTTCGCCCCGCCAGAGCGTGTTGTACGCAAGGAAAGCTTCCGGATGTCGCACGCTCCCGTTTCGGGAGCAGTTCCCATCACCGGAGCTGCTTCGCCACCTCCTTACCAGCTGAAATTTGAAACCGTGAGCGGTAGTGGCGACGACCTGCAGCTGCGCTCGTTGCTGGACCGCCAGCAATTCCATGATCCCTTGGGCGAAGCGGAACGCGAAGGCATTTCCTCGTCGGCTTGGCCGATATTCGGTTTGCTCTGGCCCTCGGGCCGCGTGCTGGCCCATGCCATGCTGACCTTCGAGCTGGAAGGCAAGCGCATTCTGGAGCTGGGCTGCGGCCTGGCGC
>NZ_JBFUAZ010000621.1:0-2469 GCF_056406035.1 Polaromonas sp. P1_E1_2
TGTCCAACCCGTCGGCATCCTTGGCTGTGATGATGGAAACCGAGCTGTCCTTATCAATCAGATAGCTGGTGTCGACCACCTTGCCGTCAACTTTCCCGCCCAAGGCCGCTTTGGCCAGGCCGGTACCGATTGAGGCGGCGACTTCGGCCACCGTGACGGCTTGGGGGTATTCGCGCTTGGAATCATCGGGGAGCGTGATTTGAATCATGTGAATAACTTTTATAAGCAGGCTGAAATCAGAAAAACAAAAAAGCGCGGAACCTGCCGCGCTTTGATGGGGGATATGGATTTAAGCTATGAAATCAGTAGCTAACAATCACCAAGGGGTGCGGACTAGCGCCCTGGATGACTCCAGAAAACGGACGAGGGCGTAGTTCGCGGTGTCATAACCCGAACGATCCTTCCTGTTTCCAGCTTGATTGATTGCATGCGGCTATTTTACGGCAGCTTGCAGATGGCTCGCCGGCCACCTGTTTGCCTCGCGCCACAAAGTCCTATTGCGGTGAGGCCGGCGGCAAAAATCCCAGGCCAAGGCAACGCGGACATTCGGTGATCACCGTTTGTTTTTCGACTTCAAAATGCTCATTGATGTTTTCGCTTTCAATGCGCAGTTCGCCGGTGCCATTGCAATCAGGACAGGGAACACGCTTGAAACCCACGGTTAATTCCGACACGGCAACCTCCTCCGGTTAATCATGCACATCTTGTGTTTTATGTAACAAACTGCACTCTACGCTAAAAAATGCCTGTAAAAAAGCCCGGACAGGCCCTAAGTCCTGTCCGGGCTGAAAAGCTGCGCGTTAAGGGCGCTAGTGTCTGGGTAATCGTCGGTCAGGTGAGATCAGTGGAACTGCTCTTCTTCGGTAGAGCCGGTCAGTGCGGTCACGCTGGATTTGCCGCCCTGAATGGCGGTGGTCACTTCATCGAAGTAACCAGTGCCAACTTCCTGCTGGTGCGACACAAAGGTGTAGCCGCGGTCGCGTGCTGCGAATTCGGGCTCCTGCACCTTCTCGATGTAAGCCGTCATGCCGCGCTTGACGTAGTCTTGCGACAGGTCGTACATGTTGTACCACATGGAGTGAATACCAGCCAACGTGATGAACTGGTACTTGTATCCCATGGCGCCGAGCTCGCGCTGGAACTTGGCGATGGTGGCATCGTCGAGGTTTTTCTTCCAGTTGAAAGACGGCGAGCAGTTGTAGGCCAGCATCTTGCCTGGGTGAACCTTGTGCACAGCATCGGCGAATTTCTTCGCGAAGTCGAGGTCAGGCGTGCCGGTTTCGCACCACACCAGGTCAGCGTAGTGGGCATAGGCGTTGGCACGGGCTACAGCCTGCTCAAGACCCTTGCGCGTCTTGTAGAAGCCTTCGGCCGTGCGTTCGCCGGTCAGGAAAGGCTTGTCGATCTCGTCGTAGTCGGAAGTCAGCAAATCAGCGGCTTCAGCATCGGTGCGGGCAATCACCAGCGTGGGCACGCCGCAGACGTCGGCCGCCATACGCGCAGCGATCAGCTTCTGGCAGGACTCACGGGTGGGCAGCAATACCTTGCCACCCATGTGGCCGCACTTCTTGACGGAAGCCAATTGGTCTTCCCAGTGCACGCCACCTGCGCCAGACTTGATCATGGCCTTCATCAGTTCGAAGGCATTCAGAACACCGCCGAAACCGGCTTCAGCATCCGCGACGATGGGTGCAAAGTAGTCGATGTAGTCTTTGTCGCCGGCATCAATGCCTTTGGAGTGCTGGATCTCGTCTGCACGGCGGAAGGTGTTGTTGATGGTTTCAACGACCTTGGGCACCGAGTCCACCGGGTACAGGGACTGGTCCGGATACATGGCGGAGTAGCTGTTGTTGTCGGCAGCAACTTGCCAGCCCGACAGATAGATGGCTTTGACGCCGGCCTTGACCTGCTGCATGGCCTGGCCGCCAGTGAGTGCACCCAGGCAGTTCACATAAGGCTCGTTGTGCAGCAGATCCCACAGTTTTTCGGCACCGCGGCGGGCCAGCGTGTGTTCGATCGGGAAGGATCCGCGCAGGCGCACCACGTCGGCGGCGCTGTAGCCGCGCTTGATGCCTTTCCAGCGCGGGTTGGTGGCCCAGTCTTTTTCCAGGGCGGAAATTTGCTGGTCGCGGCTCAATTGTTCGGTCAGGGTTTGCGGCATGGTGGGCTCCGTAGGTTGAATAAAGAAATGGCTAATTCGATGGATCAACTTTARGTCTTCTACAAGACCTTGTGAAGATCTTATGTCTTATATAAGACAAAAATAAAATTCAATAAAATCAATGATATTTATTAAAATTATCGTAATGCAAAATTCAATCTCTCATATTGAGAAATAATTTTGCACTGCAGCATTCGTTAATTCCACATTACGGAATCAATTTATTGAATGATGAAATGTGAAAGGCAGCTTGTATCGATGGCCAAGAGCGCACCTCGGCCCTGACTTTCCTCTCGAGGCCCTCAGAC
>NZ_JBFUAZ010000622.1:0-2468 GCF_056406035.1 Polaromonas sp. P1_E1_2
CCTCTATCGCGCGCTGGTGTGGGGCTTCTTCCTCTTTTGCTTCAGCTTCGCGCTGATCGGCGGCGTCATCGCAGAGCAGGCGCTGGCCGCCCTCAATTGCCAATTCCATGCAGACCCGCGAGCCGGAACGTGTTCCTTCTTCCAGAACGCGTTGGCCTCAAGGCTCACACCCTTTCTGTCTGCGCAGACTCCGCTGGATTACCCCTTCATCCTGTTGCGCAACTTCTGGTGGCTCATCCTGGCCTGGCTGGTCGCCATCGGCTGGAGCCGCCATGCATACCAAAACCCCAAGGCCATTACTGCCCCGCGTGCGCCTGCCGCCACGGCAGTGCCAATGCAACGAAGGTTGCACCAGTTTTTGCAAGTCAGCTTCTGGATTTTGCTGCTGGGGTTGATCGCGTTTTGCATCGCCTTCGGCACGCCCTTCCTGAGCACGTATGTATCGCGCGAAATACTGCAGGCCCTCGGATGCAATCCGGGCAGCTTCGATCCCCTGGTATCGGCCTGCATGTCCAGGCCTGGTTTCTGGACACCCCGGCTGCAGCCGTTCCTGCTGCCCTTGCTGGGTMAATTAGGCTCCCCGCTCTGGCTCTTCTGGCAATTCGGTGATGTGTTGATCATCTGGGTCGTCCTGATTGCCGTGGTGTTTGCGCTGAAGCTTTACTTCGCCGAACGCACTGCCCCCAAAGCATCCTGATACCCATCCGGCCAACAAGTCCCATGTGACAATTACCGTATGACGCCTGAGCAATATGTCCAGCAAAAAGCCGCCGCATCCGGCAGCAGTTTTTATTACGCCTTCCTGTTCTTACCCAAGGAACGGCGCGCCGCCATCACCGCGTTCTACGCCTTTTGCCGCGAGATCGACGATGTCGTCGACGAAATTACCGACCCCGGCGTAGCGCGCACCAAGCTCGCCTGGTGGCAAGGCGAGGTGCTCAACGCCTATGCCGGCAACCCAACCCATCCAGTGATGAAGGCGCTGATGCCGCTGGCCCTCACCTATCGCATTGAAGCGCGCCACCTGCAGGCTGTCATTGATGGCTGCCAGATGGACCTGGAGCAAAACCGCTACCTGGATTTTCCCGGCCTGCGGCAGTATTGCCACCTGGTGGCCGGCATCGTGGGCGAAGTGGCGGCGCGCATCTTCGGCCAGACCGACGAAGCCACCACCGCCTACGCGCACAAGCTCGGCCTGGCGTTCCAGCTCACCAATATCATCCGGGACGTCGGCGAAGACGCGATGCGCGGGCGCATCTACCTGCCCGTCAACGAGCTGCAGCAATTTGACGTGAAGGCGCATGAGGTCCTCAAGCGCCAGTACTCCGACCGCTTCAGCGCACTGATGAAATTCCAGACCGACCGCGCGCTGGCGCTCTATGACGAGGCACTGGCCATGCTGCCCGAAGCCGACCGCCGCGCCCAGAAGCCCGGCCTCATGATGGCCAGCATCTACCGCACCCTGCTGCGCGAAATCGCCTCCGATGGCTACCAGGTGCTGCACCAGCGCGTCAGTCTCACACCGCTGCGCAAATTCTGGCTGGCGTGGAAGACCCAGGCCTTCGGCAAAATCCAATGAGCCCCCACGCTCCCCACTTCGTGTGGTTCGCTGCCCCCCGCGGGGGCCCTGCGCCTGCGGCCTGGCAAAGCCAGTTCCGCGGCCCCGGCTGGTATGGAACTCACACGATCACCTGCACGCAACCGTGCCCATCATGAGAGTCGCCGTGATCGGCGCCGGCTGGGCCGGATGCGCTGCTGCCGTGGAGGCCACGCGCCTGGGTTACCAGGTCACGTTGTTTGAGACCACCCGCATCGCCGGCGGACGTGCGCGCCGCGTTGGCGGCACGGTGGCAGGCAAGCCGGTCGTGCTCGACAACGGCCAGCACATCCTGATTGGTGCATATGCCGAAACGCTGCGCCTGATGAAGGACCTGGGTGTCGACGCAGAAACTTCCTTGCTGCGAATGCCGCTGACACTGCGGTTTCCGGACGGCAGCGGCCTGAGCCTTCCGCAGCTGCCGGCCCCGCTTGATGCGCTGGCCGGTATCCTCCTGGCACGCGGCTGGTCCTGGGCCGACAAGCTCTCGATGCTCAAGGTCGCCGTTGGCTGGCAGCTCGCGAAATTCAAGTGCGACCCCGGCGTGTCGGTGGCCGACCTGTGCCGCGGCCTGTTACCCGGTGCCATGGCCTCATTGATCGAGCCCCTCTGCGTCTCGGCGCTGAACACGCCAGCAGAGCGCGCCAGCGGCCAGGTTTTCCTGCGCGTGATGCACGACTCGCTGTTCTCGGAAAGCGACGGCTCCAACCTCTTGCTGCCGCGCGCCGACCTCAGCGCACTGCTGCCCGACGCCGCCCTGCGCTGGCTGGCGGCCCAGGGCAGCACCGTGCGGCTGGGCGCCCGCGTGCAATCCATTGCGCCCCTCGGTTCCAGCTGGGTGGTCAACACCGACATCAGCGCAGCCTTCGAC
>NZ_JBFUAZ010000623.1:0-2459 GCF_056406035.1 Polaromonas sp. P1_E1_2
GAGCGGCACAATTTCGCCGAGTTCGTGCCCATGTCGGCCAACAACGCCAAGGACATCGAGCGCCTGTTCGGCATTTGCGAAAAATACTTGCCGGTGCAGCCCTGGATGTACGGTGCCGACGAACTGACCGACCGTAGCGACCGCTTCATGGCCGCCGAAATCATCCGCGAAAAGCTGTTCCGCCTGACGGGCGACGAGCTTCCCTATACCTCCACCGTCATCATTGACCAGTACGAAGAGGAGGGCAATTTGCGAAAAATTGCCGCCACTATCGTGGTCGAGCGCGACGGCCACAAGGGCATGATCATTGGCGAGAAGGGCGAAAAGCTCAAGCGCATCGRCACTGAAGCCCGGCATGAGCTCGAAACCCTCACTGGCGGCAAGGTGTTCCTGGAGATCTGGGTCAAGGTCCGTTCGGGCTGGGCGGACGACGAGGCAAGGGTCAAGACCTTCGGGTATGAATGAGGCCCCCACGGTCGCTCACTTCGTGTAGTTCCCTGCCCCCCGAGGGGGCCGCCCGCCTGCGGCCTGGCAAAGCCAGTTCCGCGGCTCATGCTGGCCTGCCTTCTTTAAACCGTTTGAATCCCTGAACATGGCGACCAAGCGCATAGGCGACGAGCCGGCCTACGTCCTGCACCGCTACGACTGGAGTGAGTCCAGCCTGATTCTGGAGGTGTTTACCCGGAAATATGGCCGGGTGGCTCTGGTGGCGCGGGGGGCCAAAAAGCCGAGTTCCAGTTTCCGGCCGATCTTGTTGCCGCTACAGCCGCTGCATATCGCCTTTGGCGGCGATGCCGAAATCCGTACCCTGAAAAGCGCTGAGTGGCAGGGCGGCCACGTCATGCCCACGGGGGATGCCTTGCTGTCGGGTTATTACCTCAACGAGCTGCTCATGCGCCTGATGGCGCGTGACGACCCGCATCCGGTGCTGTTTGACGCCTACGCCGCCACGGTGCAATTGATCGCCGCACAAAGTGCCGAAACCCTGCAGCTGGCGCTGCGCGCGTTTGAGCTGCGGCTGCTGCGCGACATCGGCCTTTTACCCCTGCTGGACGCCGAAACCGCCACGCTGGCGCCGCTCGATCCGGACACCCGCTATGTGCTGGTGCCAGAGGCGGGGCTCCGGCAAGCGCACGACGACGATCGCGTCAGCCTGCCCGGCGGGCAATGGCAGGCGCTGCAACAGGCGCTGGGTGACGAGGCGCTGTTCTCTGACACGGTACGGGCCTGTATCCCCGGTTTCAATGAGCTTAAAACCCAGTTGCGCGGGCTGCTGCACTACCATTGCGGCGTCAAGGTCCTGAAAAYCCGGCAGATGATGATGGACCTGCAAGCTTTCTAACGAGCAACCGCCATGAAACTCCTTTCGCCCGTTCCCCTCGTGTCCCATGTGTATGACAAGACCGCACTGTCGGTCAACGTCAACAAGGTCGCCTTGCTGCGCAACTCCCGGCACCTGGACATTCCCAGCGTGCGGCGCGCCGCCGAGCTGTGCCTGGAGGCCGGCGCCCAAGGCATCACGGTGCACCCGCGGCCCGACGAGCGGCATATCCGCCGTGACGACGTCTTTGAACTCGCCGCGCTGATGAAGGACTGGCCAGACCGCGAATTCAACATCGAAGGCAACCCGCTCCAGAACCTGATGGGCTTTGTGCACGATCTGGCCGCCAGGGGCCTGCCGCTGCACCAGTGCACTTTTGTGCCCGACAGCGAGGACCAGTTCACCAGCGACCATGGCTGGAATTTCCCCGAAGACGCGGAGCGCCTGCAGCCCCTGATAGAACAGGTGCATGACCGCCGTGTGCGGGTCAGCCTTTTCATGGACCCGGTTCCCGAAGCCATGGCAGCAGCCAAGGCCGTGGGCGCCGACCGGGTGGAGTTTTATACCGAGACCTACGCGCGCGCTTGGCCCACCCCTGAAAAGGCCGAAGTCCTGGCGCGCTTTACCCGTGCGGGCCAGGCCGCCGCGGCAGCCGGCCTGGGCATCAACGCCGGCCACGACCTGAACTGCGACAACCTCACGGAGTTTGTGCGCGAAGTCCCCGGCGTGCTGGAGGTGTCGATAGGCCACGCTTTTGTTGCCGACGCGCTCGAGTTGGGTTACGCCGCGACCACCAGGCGTTACCTGCTTAGCATCACCCAGGCATTCGCCCCCGCATGAGTGGAGCCCCCACGGTCGCCCACTGCGTGTGGCTTCCTGCCCCCCGAGGGGGCCGCCCGCCTGCGGCCCGGCGAAGCCGGTTCCGCGGCTCATGCTGGCTTTTTGCGTGTCACTTTGCGGCGATTGGGTGCTAGATGATTTACGGTATTGGAACTGACATCTGCGACGTGCGCCGCATCCGCGCCAGCCTTGAGAGGCATGGCGAACGGTTTGCCCGCAGGATCCTGAGCGACGGTGAACTTGCCACCTGGAAACACCGCAGCGCGCGCTGGCCCGACCGCGGCGTCAGCTACCTTGC
>NZ_JBFUAZ010000624.1:0-2459 GCF_056406035.1 Polaromonas sp. P1_E1_2
GGAATACGGCGTACCCGCCGAAATCATCGTCGGCATCATCGGCGTGGAAACCATCTACGGCCGCGACACCGGCAGCTTTCGCGTGATGGATGCCCTGACCACGCTGGCCTTCGACTTCCCGGCGAACCACCCGCGCGCCAAAGAACGCAGCGAATTCTTCAAGGGCGAAATCGAGCAATTCCTGACCCTGCAACACCGGCTTGAGGCCAGTCCCTTCGACGCACGCGGCAGCTTCGCGGGCGCCATGGGTATGCCGCAGTTCATGCCTTCCAGCCGGGTCAAATATGCGGTGGACTTCGACGGCGATGRCAGCATCGATCTGTCTGGCAGCCCGGCCGACGTGATCGGCTCGGTCGCAAGTTACTTCAAGGCCTTCAACTGGCAGCCGGGCATGCCCACACATTACCCCGTGAGCTTCGACAAAAGCCGGCTCGACATGGACGCCCTGATGGCGCCGGACATCCTGCCCACATTCAGCATCGAGAGCTTCACGGCCAAGGGTGCGGTCCTGGAAGGACCTGCGCTCCAACACACCGGGCCGCTGGCGCTGGTGGAGCTGCTTAACGGCCAGGACGCGCCCCAATACGTCGCCGGCACCGAAAACTTCTACGCCATCACCCGCTACAACTGGAGCAGCTATTACGCGATGGCGGTGATTGAGCTGGGGCGGGAAGTGGCTGCGCGGGTCAGACAGTGAGGCAGAGGTGGTTGCCGGCGTGGATCCGAATGCAACTCCCTGGTTAAGTTCCGGCGACCGGTACGCGCAGCCAATAGCACTCGCCGACACCTGAGATTTCACGAACAGCGAAACCCTTTCTTTCGAGGACCCGGCGCAGCTTGAGATTCGGCGTGGCGCAATGAACCGCATGGACCCGCCACTCCACGAAAGCGAGGCCCTCGCGCTTTGCAAAGCGGCTTGCAAGGGCAGCCAGACTGGGCAAAGCACCCTCGCCTCCGCCATCAATATGCGCCAGCTCCATCAACAGCGTATCGCCCTGCACCTTGAATTTCCCAAGCATGTTGGCGCTGCCGGCCTTGAACACGAGCGGCTCATCGCGAAGCACCATGGCCTGAAGTTCATCGGTCGGCAGGTCCAGCACCTCATCGACCGTATACCCCTCGAGCAGAACTTGTGGCATAGCGTGTTCCTGCGGGTCCGGCATCAGCCTGTATTCTGCGAAGGCCAGCGATAGCTCAACACCGCCGCCAACGGATAAAAATGCTCGCGCACCTCGTCAAGCTGGTTGCCGCCCCACAAATACACATACTCCGCATCCACCCGGAGAACGAAGCCGACGTGGCCCTTCCAGCCGCCGGGATCTTCCCGCGACAGCACGGCGATGCAGCCGGGCACAGGCGCGCTGAGCGGCTCGCCCCAGTCCAGCCATGAACGCGCCAATGCCGACCCCGTCCCAGGGATGCCGACCTGGGCCAGAGCCCAATTGACAAATGAAGAACACCACGACGCCTTGTCGTCATAACCGCGGATGTTGGTGTGGGCGTGGTACTCGGTCACCCGGGGGTTACTCTGGCCCATGGGAAACGTGCGCACGCCGGCTTCGGCGAAGGCGATGGGCATCCAGGGTGTGTGCATAGAAATCAAAGCTGGCTCAGACCATAACCTTGATCTCGCCCGCAAGCTGCGGAGTGACCCTCGGCCCAAAGCTCTCAATATTTGCCAGGGTCGCCGTATGGTGGGCCGAAATCTGTGCCGCAGTGAGGATTCCGTTGTCCACGGTGGAGTGGCCATCCGAAACCAGCGTGACCGGATAGCCGAGAGCCAGGGCGCGCCGGGTCGTTGTGTCTACGCAAAAGTCGCTTTGCATGCCGCAGATGATCAATTTCTTGACGCCACGCTCCTGCAGCAGGGTCTGCAGCTCCGTGTTGTGGAACGAATCCGTCGCCTTCTTCCGCAGGCGGATATCGGTTGGCTGGGTGTCCAGGCCATCCGCGAGTTTCCAGCCCTCAGTTCCATACTCCAGCGGATCATTCGGCGCCTCGTGCTGGATCAGGATAACGGGAGCACCCGCGGCGCGGGCCTTGGCAGACACCTGGTTGATGCTGTCAATGACGCGCCGGCTTTCAAAGGCCCCGCCCTCACCGGAGCAAAGAGCCGTCTGAACGTCGATGATAAGGAGGGCAGTTGTCGTCATGAAGTAAGGTCTGATGTTGATGTGTTGGCGGAAAGGGGAAGTTCAGCCTGCCGCAATTTGCAGGCTCGATCAGTGCCTGGTTTGCATCACCGGAGCCACGCTGTTGCATCGCCTCCTGCCACAGCCTGGCGAGTTCCCCCGGGCGATCGGGATGGGTCTCGTACACGGCCGGTCCATGGGGGGTTTGATTCTGGGTAACGCATTTTCAGCCTGACGTTGAAATCAATCGGCAGCCAACAAGCATGCAAAGCAGGCTGGCCGAACATCCGTGCCGACCGAACTGGCAAATTGCGTCATGCGCCGCTC
>NZ_JBFUAZ010000625.1:0-2453 GCF_056406035.1 Polaromonas sp. P1_E1_2
GATTTGTAGGCCTTGCGGATGTCAAGTATTCCCACCTCAGGATGTTTTCCTCGGCACCTGGCAATTTCATAGGCGGCGACAAGCAACGCGATCACGGCCCGCCTAATACCAAATGTGAGATGATGGATTTCAACTTCCACCTCGTCTACATTGAATGTGAAGACCTTCGGCGCTGTTTTCTTTAACTCTCTGAGATAATTTTTCCAATCCAGGGTGGAAACCTGCTCGGGCTCGAGGAACAACGGCTGTGTAAGCAGTCGATCACGATCCTCCTGTCGACGCCTTTTAAGTAAGTGGCCGAGGCTGTAGTTGCAGCAGTAGAGGAATGGCGGGCCTATTCCCCTCAACTGCAGGAGAATTTTTGTGACCCGGGCATTGGCATCACCCTGATTCGTGAATTGAAATTCATCCCCGAACATCATGCAAACGCCATCTCGCCAGGTAACTCTACGGGCTAGGCTCAATAGGTCCCCGTTATCCCTCGGCATATTGACTCTGTTTTGTCCAACGTTCGTCGAGCCGCCCGATTGACCGGGATGGTGCTCAGATTTCCACCCTAGATTCGGCCCAAGCAGATTGCGCATGGAAGATCCGTTTTTCAATGAGAGAAACCAGCATCGTCGCAACTCAATTCCGTGCAACCCAGGCAAACTTGCGTGAACTACCTGATCAAACAAGCGCTTTAGGGCCGCTAGCAATGCGCTTGTTGAATTGCACCGAAGTCTGACCCGAGTTTTCCATCGAATTTTGACCCACACTCTTTGTGAGCAGAAGGTGCTCACGATGTGGATAAGTTCTTGGTTTTCTCCTTTTTGGGCTGAGTCTTTGCAGAGCTGTTTTTGAATCGATAGCTGTCGTTTCCAGTCTCAAGGATATGACATCTGTGGGTGAGTCGATCTAGAAGAGCGGTCGTCATTTTTGCATCACCAAAGACACTGGCCCATTCTCCAAAGCTCAAATTGGTCGTAATTACGACACTAGTTCTTTCGTAGAGCTTGGAAAGCAAGTGAAAGAGGAGTGCACCTCCTGACTCGCTGAACGGCAGATAGCCCAGCTCATCCAGAATCACCAGATCCACGTACAGCCGCCGCGCGCTCACGCGGGGATCGCGACCTTGACGCTCAAATAAAGTAGCCATTCAGTGACACCAACCGATCGGTAAAAACACTAGCCCGCTAAAGGAGTTATAGGTTTAAAGAGACCGGATTTCGTCATAGAACGAACAAGATGAAACTGGCCCAAAGCCTCCGCGGCATCAATGTCCCCAAGTCGAGCAAAGTCGATCCGCTCCCAATCAGCTCGCGACACCTTCACTGAAAACAGGTACTCCTCCTGAACCTGCCCGGTCGCTGAACTTACTCGCTGGGAGTACCCTGAAAGCAAGACCTCTTGAGAGGTTGGAATCATTGCGAAAGCTTCGCCAAGGAGCCGAAATCCAATTGAGTGAATATGCTGCGCGTACAGCTTTTGAAGCTGCACTGGCCCGAGCTCCTTAATCGAAAGTCTGTAGCCTCTCTGAGGAACGGTCGCTGTCTTCTTCGGCATGTCCTCCGCCTCTGGAAGATCCACATCAAGCCTGACCGAAGTGCCTGATTCGCTAACTTCAAAAGAAACAAGGGTCTCTCTCGGCCAGCCAATGTCAAGCAGGACATTTCCAAAAAAAGACTCCACGGCCTCTTGCTCACCCCTTTGAACTCTAAAGAACAATTGCCTTCGCTCCTCTTCTAAGGCATCGAATTGGCGCTTGGCCTCTTCCCATTCATTCAACGTCAACTCGTAAGTTGCCATCGCATGACGATGCTCCGCGTTAACTCTTTCCACATTCGATCTAAAAAGTTTGGCAAAGAATCCTAGCGACCGGGGTTTCGGTGTCGTAGGCTTTGGTTCAGGAAACAGTTGCTGTTGAAAATGAGGTGGAGTCCTGGGGTCCGGCGTAGACAAGTGAAGTTGACTGACCGCATCAACCTGGTCGTTGATTCTGTCGCACGCCTGTTGGATCAGGCCGCGGATCGAATCACTTTTCTGTGTCTTTGCGGCGGCTATCAACGCATCTGACGCCGGGTTGCCAGATGAATCTCGGAAGCTGACAGTACCGTCGTCAGCGACTTCAACAGTGAGGCTGACGCGCTCCAAGGGTGCGCTTTGAGGACCTGCTACAGCGCTCCTAGCGCCAGAGGTCAACGATTGCCGAAATGAAAGCCCAGTACCGGGAATGCCAGTATTAAGGAATGTCCCGCGCTTTCCTATTCCAACCGACGCACCCCGAGGGCCCAGCGTCCAACTCGCGCAGCTCCCACTCAAGTTCAACCGTATGCCTGGTGCAAGCTTGATAGATTTTCTGAATCGCATATCCACTCCTCTATGCCCCCGTAACCCCGAATGGCACCTTGAGTCTGCACTTTAGTTTGGTAGCGGGCATCATCTACATGGAGTAGAAGGGAGAGGTATGGGGC
>NZ_JBFUAZ010000626.1:0-2444 GCF_056406035.1 Polaromonas sp. P1_E1_2
GAACGACACCGACGTCGAGCAACTCGCCCGCTATGCATTGATCATCGAGGCCCACTATGGCCGCCCGATGGACATCGAGTGGGGCAAAGACGGCATCGACGGCGAACTCTACATCCTGCAGGCGCGCCCCGAGACTGTGAAGAGCCAGTCCAAGGGCAAGGCAGAGCAGCGCTACAAGCTCAAGGGCACCGGCACCGTGCTGGCAGAAGGCCGCGCGATCGGCCAGAAGATCGGCACGGGCGCGGTCCGCATCGTGCACGACATCAAGGACATGGACCAGGTGCAGGCCGGCGACATCCTGGTGACCGACATGACCGACCCGAACTGGGAACCGRTGATGAAGCGCGCCWSCGCCATCGTGACCAACCGCGGCGGGCGCACSTGCCACGCCGCCATCATCGCGCGCGAGCTGGGTATCCCGGCCGTGGTCGGCTGCGGCGACGCCACCGAAACGCTGAAAGATGGCATGCTCGTCACCGTGAGCTGCGCTGAAGGCGATACCGGCAACATTTATGACGGTCTGCTGGAAACCGAAGTGACCGAAGTGCAGCGCGGCGAGATGYCTGCGATTGACATGAAGATCACCATGAACGTCGGCAACCCGCAGCTGGCGTTTGATTTCTGCCAGATCCCCAATCACGGCGTTGGCCTGGCACGGCTGGAATTTGTCATCAACAACAACATCGGTGTGCACCCCAAGGCGATTCTTGATTACCCCAATGTGGATGCCGACCTGAAAAAAGCAGTGGAAAGCGTGGCGCGCGGCCATGCCTCGCCACGTGCCTTTTATGTCGACAAGGTGACCGAAGGCGTGGCCACGATCGCGGCAGCCTTTTGGCCCAAGCCGGTGATCGWGCGTCTGTCGGACTTCAAGTCCAACGAATACCGCAAGCTGATCGGCGGCTCACGCTACGAGCCTGAGGAAGAAAACCCGATGCTGGGCTTTCGCGGCGCATCGCGCTACCTTAGCCCCGATTTTGGCGAGGCCTTTGCCATGGAGTGCGAGGCGCTCAAACGCGTGCGCAACGACATGGGTCTGGTCAACGTCGAGGTCATGGTGCCATTTGTACGCACCCTGGGCCAGGCCAAAAAGGTCACGGACCTGCTGGCCCAGCACGGCCTCAAGCGCGGCGAGCAGGGCCTGCGCGTGATCATGATGTGCGAGGTGCCCAGCAACGCCATACTGGCCGACGAGTTCCTCGAGTTCTTCGACGGTTTCTCGATTGGTTCGAACGATTTGACCCAGCTCACGCTGGGCCTGGACCGCGACTCCGGTCTGGACATCCTGGCCCAGGATTTTGACGAACGCGACCCCGCCGTCAAGGCCATGCTGAGCCGGGCTATCCAGGCCTGCCGGCGCGCGGGGAAATACGTCGGCATCTGCGGCCAGGGCCCCAGCGACCACCCGGACTTTGCGCAGTGGCTGAAGGACGAAGGCATCGGCTCCATCTCGCTGAATCCCGACACGGTGATCGCCACCTGGAAGCAACTGGCCAACTGAAGACGGTTGACATGAATTGAAACGGTGCGCTGCGGAGAGATTCGCAGCGCATTTTTTTTGCGTCGGAACCGCGCGACCGAGGGAAAACCCGCGATGGCAGGAGGTTTCCCGGTAAACAATTGGCAATACCTCCGATGACAATCGGAATCGTTGCCTTCATCCCTTCATCTGTTTGTCGTGAGCCATGCTTGCCGTCACCACTACCATCAAACTGCTCACTGAAATTGCTCTGCTTGCGTTGGCCGGGCAATGGGCAGTAGGCCTGCTGGCAGGCGCGGCGAAGGACAGCAATCCGTTTTATCGCGTGCTTCAGCTGGTGGGCCTGCCTTGGGTCAAGGCAGCACGCTGGATATCTCCGCAGGTCGTGATGGACCGTCACTTGCCGCTGGTGGCCTTTTTGGTGCTGCTGCTGGTGTGGGCCATTGCGGCCATCGCCAAAATCCGCATCTGCCTGGAGATCGGGGTGGCACTGTGCAAATAGACGCTGCCCTTCAATACGGTTTTCTGAAAATACGCGCACTGCTTTTGCTCGCCTGCGCCAAACGGCCTGCCGCGCTGGCCGTCTTTGACCAGATGCTGCAACTGCGCCCGGCAGACCCTTATGCGCTAGCCAGCCGCGGCCATGTGGCGGCGCAGCTCCAGCTCACACAAGAGTCCGTTGCCAGCCTGCAGCAATTGACCGCCGTCAGGCCCGGCCATGCCGCGGGCTGGTTCAACCTGGGTTATGTGTTGCAGCAGGCGGGACGCCATGATGAGGCCGGGCCGGCCTTTGAGCGCGCGGTGGCACTGGACGCTCGCCTGGACCAGGCCTGGTATGGCCTGGCACTGGTGCATATTCACGCGCACCGGTTTGAGGAAGCCGCCGAGGCCTTGCAAAAGAACACAGCCCTGCAGCCCTTGGGCCCTTACGGCTGGTACCGGCTCGCGCAGGTGTGGCTGGCGC
>NZ_JBFUAZ010000627.1:0-2442 GCF_056406035.1 Polaromonas sp. P1_E1_2
GCACCAGTGCGCGTGACATGCCCGGTTGCCACCTTGAGGTGGATCTGGTGCCCGCGCGTGGTGCAGGCGGCGATTTGCAGGAGCAGTTGATCGAGTTGCGCTGCGCTGGGTGTGGCCTGTTGCAGCGTCAGCCAATGGCGCAGCACATTGGCCTGYCGCGGCTGTGACAGGGATTGCAGGGATTTGATAACCGGAGGGGTGCCCACGGCAGCCAGGTCTTGCTGTGCCACCTCGACCAGCAACCCGTGCGCCTGGGCCGCGTGGCGCGCGCTGCGTGCAAAGGTTTCACGAAACTGCGGAAAGGTTTGCGCCAACGCGGGCAGCAGCCGGGCCCGGATGCGGTTGCGCGTGAACTGCTCGTCGGTGTTGGTCGGGTCTTCTACCCAGGTGATGCCGCGCGTCACCAGCCAATCGCGCAGCAATGCCCCTGGCACCGTCAACAGCGGACGGTAATAGGTCATGCCGTCACGTTCCCATCGCGCCGGCATGGCGGCCAGCCCGGGCAGCCCCGCGCCGCGCGACAGCGCCAACAGCATGGTTTCCATCTGGTCATCGGCATGCTGGGCAATTGCTATGTTTTTTATAGCTGCTTGCGCAGATCCCTCCTGGGCTGCAGCCTTAAACGCTGCATAACGCGCCTTGCGCGCCGCATCTTCCGGGCTCTCGCCGGAGGCGTGGCGGGCGTCCACACGCCGGACAATGAGCGGGACTTTGAACTGTGCACACAAGGCAACGCAGTGCTGCTCAAACTCATCAGCCGCCGCCTGCAGGCCGTGATGGATATGAATGGCGTGCACCTGCCCCGGCCATTTCTCTGCGCAGGCTACCAGCAACGCGACAGAATCGGCGCCGCCGCTGAGCGCAACGGCCAGCGGCAAAGCAGGTTGAAATTGGGAAATTGCCGTGGCGACAGCGATCGCGGCGCTGTCGCTCTCGGCCTCAGCACCATGGGGTTGCGCATGGTGGCGGACCATCGTCTTTGTCGCTCCAGCGTGTGCCGGGCGCTCTACTTGCCGGCGTCGGCCTTGGTGTCTGTGAAGCGGCCGTAGCTTTGCAGGCGCTCGTAGCGGCGGTCCAGCAGTTCCTTGACCTTCAGGTCGCTGACCTGCCGGAAGGCGTCGTTGAGCGCGCGCTTCAGGAAAGCCGCCATCTGCTTGTGGTCGCGATGGGCGCCGCCCACGGGCTCGTTGACGATCTTGTCGATCACGCCCAGGGCCTTGAGCCGGTGCGCGGTGATGCCCAGGGCCTCGGCAGCTTCCTGCGCCTTGTCGGAGGTTTTCCACAAGATGGAGGCGCAACCTTCCGGGCTGATGACGGAGTAAATCGAGTACTGCAGCATGACCACCTGGTCAGCCACCGAAATGGCCAGCGCGCCGCCGGAGCCGCCTTCGCCGATGATGGTGGTGATGATGGGCACTTCGAGCTGCGCCATCTCGAAAATATTGCGTCCGATGGCTTCGGACTGGCCGCGCTCTTCGGCATCAATGCCGGGGTAAGCGCCCGGTGTGTCGACAAAGGTGAACACCGGCAGCTTAAACTTCTCGGCGGTTTTCATCAGGCGCAGGGCTTTGCGGTAGCCCTCGGGCTTGCTCATGCCGAAGTTGCGCAAGCCGCGCTCCTTGGTGTCGCGGCCCTTCTGGTGGCCCAGCACCATGCAGGCGGTGCCGTTGAAGCGAGCCAGGCCGCCGACGATGGACAGGTCGTCGGCAAAATGCCGGTCGCCGTGCAACTCAACAAAATCGGTGAAGATTTCGTTGACGTAGTCCAGGGTGTAGGGGCGCTCTGCGTGGCGTGCGATCTTGGTGATCTGCCAGGGCGTCAGGTCGCTGTAGATGTCTTTGGTGAGTTGCTGGCTCTTTTTGGCCAGCTGGTCGATTTCTTCAGAGATATCGACAGCCGACTCGGTCTGTACGTAGCGCAGTTCTTCAATTTTTCCTTCAAGCTCCGCAATCGGTTGCTCGAAATCGAGGAAGGTCTTCTTCGCCATGTGCTGCTCCTCAGGGCTTCATGAAACTTAAATTTGCTCGGTACCCGTGGGGGTACCCAGAACCGGTAATGGGTCCAGAGAGCGCCAAATATACCAAGTTGCCACGCTGCAGTAAGGCGACCAGGCGGCGGCCACCTCTCGCGCGTCGCTGCGGCTGACGGATTCACCCGAAAAGTAATTCTGGCTGATGCCGGTGATCAGCCCCACGTCGTCCAGCGGCAGGACATTGGGGCGCATCAGGTAAAAAATCAAAAACATCTCGGCCGTCCAGCGGCCGATGCCGCGGATGGCCACCAATTCTTCAATGATGGCTTCATCGTCCATCGCCGCCCAGTCTTTGACGTGAACGGTGCCGGCATCAAAGTGGATCGCCAGGTCCACCAGGTATTCGACCTTGCGGGCGCTCAGCCCTGCTGCGCGCATGTCGTCAACTTTGAGGCGCAGCACGTTGGCAG
>NZ_JBFUAZ010000628.1:0-2430 GCF_056406035.1 Polaromonas sp. P1_E1_2
CCTATGAGCGCATCGACGAAGAACAGTACTTCGTGCTGCAGTTCAACGGCGCCGCCACACTGGCCAGCATTCGCGAAAACGTCTGGTGCAACGTGGAAGGCCTGGGTGAACGTGTTCCTGTCAAGCTCATCGACGGTAACGAGCGCAACGAACTGCTCAAGTCGCTGGGCCTGGAAAAGGCTGCAGCCCAGGATCCGCTGCGCTACGCCACCCTGACCTGCAACCGGCGCCTGACATCGGCTGCCAAAGTGCAGCTGGTGTACGGCAAAGGCGTCAGCACACCCAGCGGCATACCCAATTCGGTGGAAAAACGCTACAACTTCCAGGTACGCGAGCCGTTTGCGGCCAGCTTCACCTGCGAACGCGAAAACGCCCAGTCGGCCTGCCTGCCGATGCGGCCCATGACCCTGAACTTCAACACCCCCGTGCCGCGCAAGCTGGCCGAGGCCATACGCCTGAAGGGCGACAAGGACACGTTCAAGCCCGCCTTCGAGGAAGGCAACAGTGACGGCGACAGCCTGGTCAGCAACGTSACCTTCAAGCCGCTGTTTCCTGAACAGGGGCAATTCATGCTGGAGCTGCCCAGAGGTTTCAAGGATGCTTCGGGCCGCACGCTGCGCAATGCCGACAGCTTCCCGCTCAAGGTGGCTACAGGCTCCATGCCGCCATTGGCCAAGTTCGCCGCCTCTCCCTTCGGCATCGTCGAACGCTTTGCCGAACCCAACACCAAACCGGGCGACCCGGCCCTGCTGCCCGTCACGCTGCGCAATGTCGAAGCCCTGCTGCCCGTGAAAGGGCTCACACCCGGCGCGGCACCGGCCGGAAAGGTCAGCGACCTCCAGCCCCGCACCGACGCCGACATCATTGCCTGGTTCCGCAAGGTACAGCGCTACGACGACTACCAGGTTTCACGCAAGGCAGCGGCTGCTGATATCAAGGGGCCGCTACCCAAACCACTCGAATCGCGCGATCGCGACTATGTCCAGTCGCGCATGGTATCGCTGCTGGCCGGCCAGGCCGGCGTGAAGACACTGGACCTGCCCAAGCCCGCCGCAGGCACCGACCCACGTCCGTTTGAGGTGGTCGGCATCCCGCTGGCACCCGGTTTTCACGTGGTCGAGATCGCTTCGCAAAAATTGGGCAGCTCGCTGCTCGACGAACGCTACGGCAATAGCCGGACCATGTATGTGCGCACTTCCGCCCTGGTGACCAACCTGGGCGTGCACTTCAAGCTGGGCCGCGAGAACTCGCTGGCCTGGGTCACCACGCTCGACAAGGGCGCCCCGGTGGCTGGCGCCACGGTGCGCGTCTCGGGCTGCAACGGCACCGAGATCGCCAAGGCTGTCACCAACGCACAGGGCATCGCCAATTTCAGCGGCCTGTCTTCCGAGCCTCCACGCTGCCCGGGTAGCGACTCCGCCAATGCCTATTTCGTGAGTGCGCGCAGCTCAGTGGCCGGCATTGAAGACCTGGCCTTCACCTGGAGCGACTGGCACAAGGGCATTGAACCCTGGCGCTTCAACGTGCCGACCAGCCGCGACCCCCTGCCCAACGAACGGGCACACACTGTCTTTGACCGCACGCTGTTCCGCGCCGGCGAAACGGTGTCGATGAAACACCTGCTGCGCACTGAAACCAGCAAGGGTTTTGGCCTGCCCGAAGGCGCACCCGCCACGCTGGTCATCACGCATGTCGGCAGCGGCCAGCAATACACCCAGCCGATCACCTGGCGCAAGACCGCCACGGGCGGGCAAAGCGCCGAAAACACCTTTGCCATTCCGCCTGCTGCCAAGCTGGGTGTGTATGAAGTGCAGCTCAAGGGCGAACGCGGCAGCCGCGAGCGCAGTTTTTCCAGCGGGCAGTTCCGTGTGGAAGAGTTCCGTTTGCCGGTGCTTGAAGGCCGCATCAATCCTTCCGATAAAAAGCCACTCGTCAATGTGAAGTCCGTGCCAACCGACGTGCAGATCAATTACGTGGCGGGCGGCGGCGCCGTGGCCCTGCCCGTACGGGTGTCGGCGCTGGTGCGCGGCAAGTCCCTGAGCTACAGCGATTTCGACGAATTCAACTTCTCGCCACCGAGCACCGGCCGCGGTAGCGCCGGCAACCAGGGCGAAGAGGAAAGCACCTCTTCGCAGGACCAGCGCGTGATTGCCGACAAACTCCCGCTGACGCTGGACCGCAATGGCGCAGGCAAGCTCACCATCAACGACATTCCCGAGCGCAGGCAGCCGCAGGAGTTGCTGATGGAAGCCACCTATGCCGACCCGAACGGCGAAGTGCAGACCATTCGCAGCACTTCCACCGTCTGGCCGGCGGCTGTGGTGGCAGGCATCAAGACAGAAGGCTGGGTGTCTTCCAGCCAGAAGATCAAGTTCCAGGCGCTGGCGCTTGACCTGACCGGCAAGATCGCCCCTGGTGTCTCGCTGGAGG
>NZ_JBFUAZ010000629.1:0-2426 GCF_056406035.1 Polaromonas sp. P1_E1_2
GTATTCATCAGCGGGGGCCGAGGGTCCGGCTTTGCCGGCCCCAGGCGCCGCCCCCTGAGGGGGACCGGGCTACACGCAGTGAGCCTGGACAGGGGGGAGCTTTTCTAAAGACTAATTTCAGGCGCGGGCGCGATGGATTCGAGTTCGAGCAGAAAGGCTTCGGCTGATTCGTAGCGGTGCTCGGGGCTTTTGGCCATCAGCTTGTTGACCACGCCCTGCAATTCCGCATGCACCGCGGGCAGGGCGGGGGTGTCGGCGTTCAGGTGCTTGGCCAGCAGCAGTTCGAGCGATTCGGCAATGTAGGGCCGGCGGTTGGCCAGCATTTCAAACAGCATCACGCCCAGGCTGTAAAGGTCGGATTGCGCCGTCACCTTGCGGCCGGTGGCCTGTTCGGGGCTCATGTAGTAGGGCGTCCCCACGACGTCGCCGTGATGGGTTTGGGTCAGTCCCATGCTGGGGGCCTGCAGCATGGACTTGGCAATGCCGAAGTCGGCCAGCGCCACGCTGCCGTCGGCGCGCAGCATGACGTTTTCAGGCTTGATGTCGCGGTGGACAATGCCGTGTGCGTGGATGGCCGACAGCGCCTGGGCGACCTCGCGCGCCACCGTCAGCGCCTGCGAGCGGGCCAGGTCGGGTCCGAACAGGCTGCGCAGGTCACCGCGTTCAAAGTACTCCATCGCGATGTAGGCATGCTCGTCGGTGAACCCCTGGTCGTAGATCTTGATCACGTGCGGATGGTCGATCTTGCAGAGCAGGGCGTATTCCTGGATGAAGCGCACCAGGTGTTCCGAGGCTTCCTTGCCGCGTGAGTCCAGCACCTTGAGCACGATCGGCAGGCCGTCGGATTCGCGTTCGCTCAGGTAGACCTCGGTCATGCCGCCCGCGCCGATCTTGCGCGTGATGCGGTAGCCCTTGAGGCGTACCGCCTCGCTGCTGGCGTCAAAGCGCAGGTCTTTCAGCGCCGAGAGCTTGGCGTCCAGCGCGCCCTTGACCGCGCGTGCGGTAATGTCCGAATTGGCGCGCACGGCGTCGCTGATCTCGCTGGCGCGCTCGGTCAGGCTGGCCATGCCGTGGATCTTGTCTTCCATGGTGGTGACGAGGCCCGTGACCTCGGCCACATCGATGGCGAGGTTGCGGCCGGGCAGCGAGAGCGAGGTGTGGATGCCGGTCTGGATACCGGTGCCGGCTTCGCCGAGCGTCTGCTCGCTGGCCATCACCGTCCAGCCCTTTTCTTCGGTGGCGTCTTCCAGCCGTGAGGCCAGCGTGACGGTTTCGCCCACGGGCGTGAGTTCCTTGGTCTGTTGCGTGCCGAGCTGGCACAGCGTGACGGCGCCGCTGTGGATGCCGATGCCCATGGCAAACGGCGGCAGCGCGCGGCCGCCGAAGCGCTGCTCCAGCCAGTCGCGGAATTCATGCGTGGCCAGTGCCATGGCAAGAGCCGCAGAAATGGCGCGGCGCGGGGCCGGCAGCGGCGAGCCGGTGAGGGTGTCGACAAACACCGCCATCAGCCCATCGCCGACAAACTTGATGTGCCGGCCGCTGTTTTTCAGCACGGGTTCGGAGATGCGCTCAAAATATTCGGTGAGCAGTTGTGACACTTCCGCGGCGTTGAGCTTTTCAGCCAGCGAGGTGAAATTGCGGATGCTGGCCACCAGCACAGTGGCATTGGCGATTTCTTCGGTTTGCGCGCTGGCCGGAATATCAACCGGTACGCTGTCGGGGCGGCTGCCGCTGATGCGGCTGGCAAAAGCTGCGCGCAGGCGTTCTTCGCCGGCGGCCACCCCCGAGTCGATGGCTTCACGCACCCGTTCTTTTTTCTTCAGCTGCGCGTTGACGGCGTCGAGCAGTTCGGCGCGGCTGAAGGGTTTTGACAGGTAGTCGTCGGCGCCGGCCGTCATGCCGCGGCGCATGCTCTCGCGGTCATCCAGCGCGGTCAGCAGCATGAAGGGCGTGTTGACCAGCAGCGGGTCGGCGCGCACGGCTGCCAGCAGTTCAAAGCCGTTCATGCCGGGCATGCCGACGTCGGAGACTATCAGGTCGGGGCGGCTTGCACGGGCCTGCTCCAGGCCCTGCCGGCCATCTGCGGCCGCGGCCGTTTCAAAACCTTCAAGTTTGAGCAGCCGCACGATGTTGCTGCGGATGGCGTCGTCGTCCTCAACGATCAGGATCAGGGTCATGGGTTTCCTTGAGAAATGGGCAGGCTGATCGTGAACTGTGTGCCCGTTCCCGGCATGCTTGCCACCTCGATTTTGCCGTGATGCAGGTCAACGGCGTGTTTGACAATGGCCAGGCCCAACCCGGAGCCCTGGCGGTTGCCTACGTTGGAGCCGCGGTGAAAGCTCTCGAACAGGCGTGGCAGGTCTGAGGGCGGAATGCCGATGCCTTCGTCACTGACGCGCAGGATCAGGTGGTCCCCGGACTCATCC
>NZ_JBFUAZ010000630.1:0-2426 GCF_056406035.1 Polaromonas sp. P1_E1_2
CCCTAGCCCTGGGCAGCCATGCCTTAAGCGCCGACTACGCAGGCGATACCAACAACGACCCTTCCACATCTGGCTCCATCACCGTCGCCATCAACAGCGGCACCCTGACCTGGCAATACGGCTACGACGCCATGGGCAGGCCCACCACCGTGGTCGATCCCAATGGTCTTGCCAGCTACACCTACTACGACAGCCTGGGCCGCCCCATCCAGACCCAGCAGCCCGCCAACACCGGAAGTGCGACGCCGACCACCACCGGCTTCGCCTACAACGCCAATGACAACCTGACCCAGGTCACCGACCCCCGCAACCTCGCCACCACTTACAGCCCCAACGGCCTGGGCGATGTCACAGCGCAGACCAGCCCGGACACCGGCACCAGCCAGTACACCTACGACCTCAACGGCAACGTCCTGACCAAGACCGACGCCAGAGGCAAGCTCACCCAGTACACCTATGACAACTTGGACCGCCTCAAAACCATCAGCTATGCCACCGGCACGGCCAGCGTGCTCGAGTACGACGGCGGATCCACTCCCACCCCGGCAGCCGTAGGCGAACTCACCAAAATCACCGACGCCTCCGGCCAGACCGTCTACAGCTACGACAGCCTGGGCCGCAAGACAGGCAAGACCCAGACCATAGGCGGCAAGACCTTCACCGTCGGCTACAGCTGGGGCGATAGCGGAAGTGCGTTGGACAAACTCACGGCAATCACCTACCCCAGCGGAACAAAGGTCAACTACAGCTACGATGCCCAGGGCGTGGTCAATGCCGTCACGGTCAATCCGCCCAACGCCAATGGCGTGGGCACCAACACTGGCACCACCCTGCCGCTGCTGAGTGGAATCACCACCAATGCTGAAAGCAAACTGACTGGCTGGAGCTGGGCCAGCAGCAAGACTCAGGCGATTGCCTATGATGCCAACGGCCAGATCAGCGCGTACAACCTGGGTGATCCAACCAGCACTGGCATCCGTCGCACCGTTAACCGGGACAGCGCCGGGCGCATCACCGGCTACACCCACACCAGCAACGGGACTCCGGTGCCCAGCCTGGACCAGAGCTTTGGCTATGACAACCTGAACCGGCTGATCAGCGCCACTCTGGGCAGCAGTGCGGTGCAGTACAGCTACGACGCCACCGGCAACCGTACGGCCAAAGTCATTGGCGGCACCAGCTACCCCAACACGATTGCCACCACGAGCAACCGGCTGAACCAGACCCAGGACAGCACGGGAACAGCCACCGTGCAACACGATGCGGCGGGCAATATCACGAGCGATGGGACCAACAGCTATACGTACAGCGACCGCGGGAGACTGGCGACGATGACGAACGCCGGTGGCACGGTGAGCTACAGCTACAGCGCGCTGGAGCTGAGGATGAGCAAGACGGGCCCGACGGCTCTGGTGCCCACCGGTGCGGCTTACTACGTCTATGACGAAGAGGGCAAGCTGCTAGGTGAATACGACGCCAATGGCGTGCCCCAATACGAAACCGTCTACTTGGGCAGCCCGGTCGGGGTAGTCAAGCAGACGGGCACGGCTGCGGGATCAAACATCGCCATCAGCTTGTACAACGTCTCAACTGATCAGCTGGGTGCGCCGAGAGTGATCACACGTCAGAGTGATGAAGCCTTCGTTTGGCGCTGGGATACGGCGGAACCCTTTGGCGCGACGGCGCCTGATCAGAACCCCGAAAGCCTGGGGACCTTCACATATAACCAGCGACTGCCTGGGCAAACCTTTGATGCCGAGAGTGGGCTGTTCCAGAACTGGAATCGGGAGTACAACCCGAGGATCGGGCGCTATATGCAGTCCGATCCCATTGGGCTTGGGGGTGGGATCAATACCTTTGCCTATGTGGGCGGGGATCCTCTGATGTTTGTTGATCCACGTGGGCTAAACCATGTACTTGGGGTGCTTGGGGTCGCATTTATAGCGTATGAGATTGCCAATAGTGATACGCCTCTGATCGGTGGCGGCGTTGCAAAAGCCGGGACGAAAGTGGCTGAAGCGTGTGTAGCAGAAGGGGTCAGAGTATCGAAAAAGGGCATGTCACTTGTTGAGGCGAACTTGGCAAGATTTGAACCAACCGCAGCTAACGTTGCAATGGTCGATAGGTTGAAGGAAAGCCTTCAAACGGGTGCGAGAGCGATAGGTGCAGATGCAAATTTTTACCTCCACGAGATCGCAGAAGGTACAGCGCGCAGAGCGGGATTGGCTTATGACGCGGCTCATGCGGCTGCGATTGAAAAGTACAGCATTTCACCTTTTTCTCTCTATCATCCAGAAGTGATAAAGAGTCTGCCTGGTGAGTTCAATAACGCGTGGAGAAATTTCTGGGGAATTCAATGAAGTCATTTAACCTGACTAAAGAGCGTAAGGCACGCGTTTGGCTGAGTGAACTACCTACATCATTTC
>NZ_JBFUAZ010000631.1:0-2424 GCF_056406035.1 Polaromonas sp. P1_E1_2
GCAATATCGACACACCGGTGGCATTGACCTGCTGGATAACCTCCAGCACCTTGGTCACAAACTTGGGCGCGATGCCCCACGACGGCTCATCCAGCATCAGCAGCTTGGGGCGTGCCATCAGCCCACGGGCGATGGCCAGCATCTGCTGCTCGCCACCGCTCATGGTGCCGGCCAGTTGCGTGGCGCGTTCCTTGAGGATTGGGAACAGCTGCAGCATCTCTTCAATGCCCTGCGCCACCTCGTGCTTGTCCATGCGTGTGAAAGCACCGAGCTCCAGGTTGCGAAGCACTGTCAGCCGGGGAAACAGGCGCCGGCCTTCCGGCACCAGCGACAGGCCCAGCGGAACGCGTTTGTGCGCCGGCATGCGGTGAACCGGCTCACCGTTGAAGGTAATACTGCCCGCTGCGGCGGCATTGAGGCCTGCCACGGCGCGCAAGGTGGTGGACTTGCCGTTTCCGTTGCCGCCCACCAGCGCCACGATCTTGCCGGGTTCGACCTGGAGGCTGRCGTCGGAGATGGCCAGTACGTCGTCGTAGCAGACCTTGAGATTTTTGATTTCAAGCATGGTGCTGCCCTTCGATCCGCGCCACGTGGCGGGGAATGCAATAAGCGTGAGGGAAAGTCACTTTCAGTCTCCCAGGTAAGCAGTGATCACGGCGGCATCATTCGACACCTCCTGCGGCGTGCCTTCGGCGATCTTCACGCCGCGGTCCAGCACGACGATCTTGTCGGCGATCGGCATGATGCCTTCCAGCACATGTTCGACGATCAGGCACGCAATGCCCTTGTCCCGGATCTTGAGAACGACGTCCACCGCTTCGCGAACTTCCGACGGATTGAGCCCCGCCATCACTTCATCCATCAGCAGGATGCGCGGCTGTATGGCCAGCGCACGCGCCACGGCCAGGCGCCGCTGCTCGCTGATGGTCATGCTGGCGGCAGGCCGGTCGGCAAAGCGTTCAAGCCCGGCAAAAGCCAGCCAGTCCATGGCAGCCCGACGTGCCTTCACAACGTTGTGCTGCAGCAGCATGGCCGCGGTCATCACGTTCTCGCAGGCCGTCATGCTGGTGAAGGTGCGCGCAATCTGAAAAGTCCGCGCCACACCGGCGCGGGCGCATGTTTCGGGCGGCAGGCCTGCGATGTCRCGGCCGCCCAGCATGATGCTACCGGCCGTGGGGGCAAAATACCCCGCCACGCAATTAAACATCGTGGTCTTTCCGGCTCCGTTGGGGCCGATCAGGCCCACCACCTGCCCGGTGTCCACGCTGAAGGAAACATCCTGGTTGGCGACCAGCCCGCCGAAACGCTTGCTGACCTGTTTGACTTCCAGCAACTTCATACGGCCTCCTCGCCGGCGTTCTGCACGGCGGCGGTGGGCACCGCCATCTGCCGCGATGCATCGGCGCGTGCCTCGCGGCGCTCCCGGAAGCTGCGCAGCCAGCCAATGAGGCCCGTGGGATAAAAGACTGCGATCACGATGATGAGGCTCGCATAAATAATGACATCGGTGCCACGGCCTGTGCCGCCGAAAGCGATGCGGGTGAACTCCTCGATGCTGGTCAGCACCACCGCGCCTACGACCGGCCCAAACAGGGTACCCACGCCCCCCAGGATGGACACCAGCGCCATCTTGATGGAGAGCGCCGTCGAGAGCACCGAATTCGGATCGATGTAAAGCTCTTTCTGCGCATACAGGCTTCCACCAACTGCCGTGAGGAAAGCGCTGACCGACAGCGCGACCTGCTTGTAGCGGGCGATGTTCACGCCAATGCTGCGGGCCGCGTCGGGTTCATCCTTGATGGCCCTGAAGTAGTAGCCGAGGTAGCTGCGCTCTATCCACCAGTTCGCGCCCAAGGTGATGATCAGCAGCCCCAGTGCCAACCAGTAGTACGGCAATTTGGTGGCGAAGTTCAGCCAGAGCCAGCCTTGTTTGTCCATCGGCACGTAAAGCCCGACCGCCGCACCGCCGTAATCCCATTCGGTGAAGAAGATCTGCACCAGCTCGGCCACGGCGATGGTGGCCATCGCAAAGTAGTGGCCCTTGAGCCGGAAGCAGGACCAGCCAAAACCCAGGCTGAGCAAGGCTGCCACCAAACCGCCGGCTAGCACGCCTATCCAGGGATTGATACCGAACTTGACCAGCAGCAGTGTCGAGACATAGGCGCCCAGTCCGTAGAAAGCCGCATGGCCGAGGGACACCTGTCCCGCATAGCCGCCCACGATGTTCCAGGCTACACCCACCTGGGCCGCCATGAGGATAAGGATTGCCATGTTCAGGTGCGAGGCATCCGTGACAGCGGGAACAGCCAGGGCAAGCGCCAGCGCTGCGATGGCAAAAATGAGTTGCTTCATGATCATGCCTTGCCCATCAAGCCCTGCGGGCGGAACATCAGCACGCCGAGGAACAACACCAGCACGATGGCC
>NZ_JBFUAZ010000632.1:0-2413 GCF_056406035.1 Polaromonas sp. P1_E1_2
GGCCAACACCGAGGCCATGAGCACGGTGAGTGGTTTCTCGGACGTGCGCATCGTGAGCCACCAGTTCGATGAGCGCAGCAGCCCAGCTGCCTTCCGCTTCCGGCTGACGGCGAGCTGGAATCGTCTCAATGAAGGTGTTTTCCTGGCAAAGGAACCGTCGAGCAACACGCTCAGTCCGCTCATACCGGCGGACATCTCGCCCTCCGTATTGAAGCCGGGCATCAGCAAGGCGCCCTCGCCATGATGCGCGGCCCCGCTTTCATAACCAGGACGCTTGACCGGCTCCGAGGCGGCGCGGGCCTGGAGTCATTGCGCGCCCTCGGCTGGCCCGTGCTGTGCGGCGTCGGGCTGATGCTGGTGGGCGCCCTGCTGCTGGGCCTTTCCCATCAGCTGCGACTGCAGAAAACCACGCTGCAGCTGGAGCTGAAGCAGACCCAGAAACCTGGCCCCAAGCTCGCCGTGAATCCTGTGCGGGGCGTGCCTGTCATCTTCCCGCCTTCGGCCGACTACACGGCCGATCTGGCACAGATTTTTGACATCGCAAAAAGCCTGGGCATCGTGTTGGCCAGTGGCGACTACCGCGATGCGGACCCGACGGCCCTGGGCCTGGACACCCGCCTGGTGGATCTGCGCATCACCGAAAACTACGGCAAGCTCAAGGAATTCCTGGCCAGCGTGCTCAATGCCATGCCACACGCGGCAGTGCAGGAATTGCGCATAGAGCGCAAGGACGGCACAGCCGTCAAGCATCAGATATTCCTCAAGCTCGCGTTCGTGTATTCACCGCGGGCGGGCGACATCCAGGGGCCACCCGCTGTCGGGAAGAGTCCAGCGAATGTCTCTGGGCCCATCACTGCAAAGGCCATGCCGTGAACCAGTCACCGCCAGATCGCACTGCCGCCGCATCTGCGGGCTGGAAGAAGGCCCTCATCCTGGTTGCGGCCGGCCTGGGCAGCTTTGTGCTGGCGGCCGGCATGCAAGGCAAGTGGCAGTCTGGCCAGGTCGACGCAGACCTTGACCTGGCAGCACCGCCGCGTCAGCGCACAGCCTCACCGCCCGTCTCTCCGCAGTCCAGCACGGCGCTGCCGCCCCCTGCCGACGTCGCATCCCCAAGCCTGGACGTCGCGATGAACAGCGCCGGTCAGCGCATGAACAAGATGGTGGTACGCGATCCCTTCGGCCCGCTGGCGCCTGAATTCGTACCGCCGCCGGAAGTCGTGGCCCCGCCCGCGCCACCACCCACCTTCGCCAAGACCCACAAACCGCCGCCACCGCCAGTCGCTGTCGAGCCACCACCACCCACAGCGCCGCCGCTACCCTTCATCGCGGTGGGTGCCATCCAGGGCAAGAGGATTGGCAATGGCCAGCAGCAGGCCTTCATCCAGCAGGGCGACAACCTCACCGTCATCCAAAAAGGCGACACCGTCGCCGGCAACTACCGGGTGGACGAGATCACCAGCGACCGCGTGGTGTTCACCTATCTGCCTCTGGGCCAAAAACAATCGCTTCTACTTCTGGACAACCCAAGATGAAAACAATTGAACGGATTGCCGGAATTTCCGGAAGCGGSGATCAAGCAGAGCGCGTGGTCAAAGGACGCAGCCATATGACGCCTATCGCGTCGGCCGTACTGACCTGCCTGCTGCTCACGGCCTGCGCCGGTGCGCGCTATCACAACGACGGCATGAGCCAGATTGAAGAAGGAAAAATCGATACCGGCATCGCTTCGCTGAAGAAGGCGACGGAGCTCGAAGGCCGCAACCAGTATTACAAGATCGACTACCTGGTGCAGCGCGACAAGCATGCCGACAGCTTCGTGAAACAGGCCGACCAGGTGCGGGCGAGTGGAGATATTGCCGGCGCGCGCGACCTCTACGGCCGGGCGCTGGCCTTAAACCCGAGCAATGTCCGGGCGGTGACGGCCTTGAAGGCGCTAGACCAGGACATGCGCAACGACCAGCTGCTGGCCGAGGGCGAGCGTTACCTCAAAGACGGCAAACTGGAAGCGGCGAGCGAGCGCGCCGCGCGGGTGCTGGCCGACCAGCCCGGTCACAAGCAGGCGGCGCAGCTCCGGAAAAACGTCCTCGACGCCAAGGCCGCAGCCGATGTCGAACGTGACCGTTTCAGGGAAGCGAAGTCGGTGATGAGCTCCCCGGTGACGCTGCAGTTCCGCGATGCCACGATGCGCACCGTGTTTGAAGCCCTGTCCCGGTCCACGGGCCTGAACATCCTGCTGGACCGCGAAGTGAAGGCCGACGGCCGGGTCACGATCTTTGTGAAGGACGTCGCAGTTGAAGACGCCATCGACCTGATTCTGATGCAGAACCAGCTCGAAAAGCGCATCGTCAACAGCAACACCATGATGGTGTATCCGGCGACGGCAAGCAAGCAGTCGGAGTACCAGGAACTGACC
>NZ_JBFUAZ010000633.1:0-2410 GCF_056406035.1 Polaromonas sp. P1_E1_2
TGCTGATGTCGGTAATGGTGCTGACATACCCCGACGGGGCGCCGTTCCCGTCCACCAGGGGCTGCACGTTGATCAGTGCCCAGAACTCACTGCCGTCGGGCCTGCGATGGCACACCACACGGTTCAGCTGTGGCTGGCCGGTACGCACGGCGACAACACTGGGCCACTCTTCCCTGGGCATTGGCGTGCCGTCTTCGCGGAATCTTTGCCATTCCGGCTCGACCGAAGTCTGGCCTTTGAGCTGGGCCAGGGCCAGGCCGAGGATGCGCTCTGCACTGGCATTGCAATCAACAATATGCCCCTGGGCGTCCCGCAGGATCACGCCTTCGGCCAGCGCACCCACAACCGCCCGGAAGCGGGCCTCGCCGACCCGCAGCGCGATCTCCACTTCCTTGCGTGACGTGATGTCGGCACCCACACCCCGATAACCCGCAAAGGTTCCATCGTCGCCAAACACCGGTTCCCCGCTGACGCTTCGGTAAATGACGCTCCCATCCTCCTTGGTCAGCCGGTATTCAAAATTGCGGAACGGCAAATGCGCCTGTAACACCGCCTTGTGCTCTTCCCATGTGCCGACAAGCGGTGTGGAGTTGGGGAGGTCCCATCGGCATTGCCCCTCTCCAATGACCTGGGTTCCCAGGGCGAAGCGTTGCGGATCATTGGAGACAAAAACGTTGCGGAAGTTTGTGTCCTGTTCCCAGTACCAGTCGGACGAAAGACCGGTGAGGCTGCGAAAGCGCTCTTCGCTGCGGCGCAGTTTGGCCTCGGCCTCCAGCCGCGCGGTGATGTCGCTGCCCACGCCCCGATAGCCGGTGAAGCGGCCTTTGGCGTCCACCATCGGCTCTCCGCTGATGGACAAGGTCACGCGCTTGCCGTCTTTTTCTACGCGTTCGTATTCAAAGTTGCGGAAGACTTCGTGGCGCTCCAGCAGAGCGCGATGGCGGGCCCACATCTCCTGGTTGGCCTGGCTGTGGTCGATCTCCCAGCGTGTTTTACCGAGATGCTCACTGATGGCGCGCCTGGCTTCTTCCGTCTGGCCGCCGGACAGCTTGGTGAAGCGGAAATTGGCATCGGTTTCCCAGTACCAGTCGGACGAAAGACTGGTCAGGCTGCGGAACTGCTGTTCGCTGCTGCGCAAGCGCTCTTCGTCCGCCAGCTGCTGGGTGATGTCCTCCGCCGTAACAAGGACGTGTGTCACCACACCACTGGAATCTTTCAGCGGAACCTTGCGCATGTGCACACGGATGACGCCCTTGTGCTTGGTCTGGACAAGGCGGTCGGGGAATTCCTGCATCTTTCCGGCAGCGATCAGGGCGAGATCCGAGGCATGCATGTTGTGGGCATGGGCCTTGGGCCACAGATCATGGACGGTATGGCCCAGCGCTTCCGCCCGAGTGAAACCATAAAGCTCTTCCGCCGCGCGATTCCATGCGACATAACGGTGGTCCGTGACGGCTTTCAGGTTCATGGCGATCGGAATGTTTTCAACGATGTCGTCGAGCAGGCGGGCGACTTTGCGTTCTTTTTCCTCCGCGCGCCTGCTGGCCGTGACATCGCGCGTAATACCCCGATAACCCATGAACTCCTGATGCTTGTTGAACACCGGCACGCCGCTGATGGAAAAATAATGCGCGACGCCATCCTCCAGCACGCGTATGTATTCGAAATCGCGAAAGGGCTTGCGTTCCGCCAGCACGGCGCGGTGGTCTTCCCATGACATGGTGACCGGCAGGGCGCCAGGCAGTTCCCAGCGGCATTTGCCGACGGAACTGTCGAGATCCTTATCTTGTGACTTGCTGCTGTACTCGGCCGTGAAGTCAGTAAAACGGTACTCCGCGTCCTGCTCCCAGTACCAGTCTGCCGAGACGGTGGCGAGGCTGCGCAAGCTGCTGATGTCGTCCCTGAGCGATTCGACCAGCCGCTGCTGCTCAACGATCTCAAGCTTCAACGCATCATTGGCGGCCGCCAGCGCAAGCGCTTCGGCCTGCATGCGCTGCTGGGACTGCTCTGCCGTCTCGTCGCGTTTCATCGCGGCACCTGACGGGTAACCGTGCCGGGCCGACGCGGCAGGGGCACGGGCGCCCCCATCAGGCCAGGCTCACGGTGGACTGCGGTGAATGCGCTTGGCAAACTGGGGTTCATCCGCCGGTAGTGACTTTCTTTGCAAAGGTGCGCGGCTCTATCAAGGCCCGCTTTCCGTAGCTGCCGCACTGCAAGTGTGTAATGCTGCATTTAATTGCGCTATAGGACAACACCCTGATTTCTTTTGACCGTGCCTTCCATTAGATTGGCCTGGTTTTTGCATACTTAAGACCTCCTCTTATAGCAATCAATAGGTCCTCGGAATTACACGAATTGCCGTTCGGTATTTGGCAATTATTACCATCACTCCATTCAGGCAGTCTGGGGG
>NZ_JBFUAZ010000634.1:0-2404 GCF_056406035.1 Polaromonas sp. P1_E1_2
CAGCAGCGCCTGTATTACGTGCTTGAGGCCATGGGCAAAATTGAGGAACTTCACAAGAAGGTGTTTGCTACGATCCACGTGGAAAAACAACCGCTCAACACGCCCGAATTGATAGCTGCATGGGCTGAAAAGCAGGGCCTCAACAAGGCCAAATTCGTTGAGTTCTACAACTCCTTTTCGGTCGCCTCCAAGGCGCGCAAGGCCACACAGCTGCAGGATAGCTACAAAGTGGCCGGCGTGCCGTCGCTGGGTATCGCGGGGCGTTATTACACCTCGTCGGACCAGACCCAAACCATGACCCGCGCGCTGCAGGTCACAGATCACCTGATCGCCCAATCCCGCAAGGCCAAATAAAGAAAGCGCCTGCGGCCGTGCGCCGCGCCAAACACTGGCTCACAAAACCCGCCCGATTTCCGGCGGGTTTTTTTATGCCCCTAATATTCCCCGTGCAAGCCATTCCCGGAGCTGGCATGGCTACAATGGCCCAACACCAAGCAGCAAGATTCGTGCCTTATGAAACACCCCATTTTTTCTTTCATCCTGCCGGTCATTCTGGTGCTGGGGGTGGCTTTCCCGGCCAGCGCCGAAAAAGCCGACCGGGACAAGCCCATGAACGCGGAGGCAGATGCCCTGCGTTATGACGACCTGAAGCAAACCAGTGTTTTTACCGGCAATGTGGTGATCACCAAGGGCACGACCATCGTGCGCGGCGAGCGCGTTGACGTCATGCAGGATCCCGAAGGCTACCAGCAGGCGGTGTCCATCGCGGCGCCCGGCAAGCTGGCGTTTTACCGGAAAAAGCGTGACGGCGTAGACGAATACATCGAAGGCGAAGGCGAACGCATTGAATATGACAGCCGTGCAGACCTGGTGAAGTTCATCAAGCGGGCGGTGGTGCGCCGCTACAACGGCGCCACCCTGGTGGACGAAACCACCGGCAGCCTGATTGTTTACGACAACAACACCGACGTCTTCACCGTGGATGGGGGCGCGCAAAATCGTACGGCCAGCAACCCCACAGGACGGGTTCGCGCCATGCTGTCACCCCGCGCGACAGCCTCGGCCCCCGTCGCGGCGCCGCCCGCAGGCCCCGCCCCGGTTCTGCGCCCCAGCACGACGCTGGGCAATGAAAAGAACTAGAAAGACCTGCACAGATGGATGTGGTGACTGACACTTCAGCGGCCCCGGCCGCTCCTGCCCTGACCCCCAGCCGCCTTGTTGCGCAAGGTCTGCAAAAATCGTACGGCAGCCGCAAGGTGGTGCAGGACGTTTCGCTGTCCGTGCAAAAAGGCGAAGTCGTGGGCCTGCTGGGCCCCAACGGCGCGGGCAAAACGACCTCGTTCTACATGATCGTGGGCCTGGTGCGCGCCGATGCAGGCGAAATTTCCATCGACGGCGAGTCGGTCGAGCACATGCCGATTCACCTGCGTGCCCGCCTGGGCCTGAGCTACCTGCCGCAGGAAGCGTCGATTTTCCGCAAGCTCACGGTCGAAGAAAACGTGCGTGCCGTGCTGGAGCTGCAGCTCGACAAAACCGGAAAGCCGCTGGGGCGCGCAGACATCGAGTCGCGGCTCGACGCGCTGCTGCAGGATTTGCGGGTAGATCATTTGCGCAACTCACCGGCACCGGCGCTCTCGGGCGGCGAGCGCCGCCGGGTCGAAATCGCGCGGGCGCTGGCAACCCAGCCGCGCTTCATCCTGCTGGATGAGCCCTTTGCCGGTATCGACCCCATTGCCGTGATCGAAATCCAGCGCATCATCGGTTTCCTCAAATCGCGCGGCATCGGCGTGCTGATCACCGACCACAACGTGCGTGAAACACTGGGCATTTGCGACCACGCCTACATCATCAGCGACGGCCATGTGCTGGCGCAAGGCACACCGTCCGAGATCGTGAACAACGCCGATGTACGAAGAGTCTATCTCGGCGAACACTTCAAGATGTGAAGATGGTTCCCCCCTGTTGTCGCTCACTTCGTGTAGCTCCCTCTCCCCCTCTGGGGACGGCGCCTGCGGCCTGGCGAAGCCAGTTCCGCGGCCCCTGCTGGCCGAAGACATGTCGTTTTATCTTTCCGCACATTTGAAAATCCAGTGAAACAAGGCCTGTCACTCCGCGTCTCGCAGCATCTTGCGCTGACGCCCCAGCTGCAGCAGTCGATCCGGCTGTTGCAGCTGTCGACGCTTGAGTTGAGCCAGGAGGTCGAGCAGATGCTCGACGAAAACCCGTTTCTGGAAGTGTCGGAAGAGACGGCGGTGCGCGAAGAGTTTGGGCTGGAGCACATCAACACGCCGGTAAGCCAGGACAGCCGCGAGTTTGAATCTGCTACGGATTCGATAGCTGGCGGCGCAGACGAGACTGGCGCTACAGCCCCGAATGACGCAGAAGTCAGTGCGGAGCCCAAGCT
>NZ_JBFUAZ010000635.1:0-2404 GCF_056406035.1 Polaromonas sp. P1_E1_2
GTGCGGCACTGGGTGGAGGTGCTGGACGCAGCACTAACTCCCACGCAGGCTTCCTGAGTCCCCGATTTTCGGTTTGGGCTGTGCCGTTCAGCCGTAGACAGCCAGGCCCAACAACTGACGGGCACCCTCAATCAGCAACGCGCCGACGCAACCGGTGAGCCCACCCCAAAAAAGCCACCACTCCTTGCGCCCCGAAAAACCGAAAGCGGCAATCACACACGAAAGTGAGATGAAAAACAGGGCTGCAAAGAATGAGTCTGGTGGAAGCAGCGCTAATATGCCGCCCGAGCGCCCGGGGCGGTAGACGTAACGCCCGGAAATCAGTATCCATACCCCGACCGCTGCAAAACTCAACGGTAACAAGGGGCCAAGGTAGCGTGAAACAAACGAGGGCTTCTTAGCAGGTTGATCTGGCATAGCGAGCCATTATCGCGATCGAAAAGGGAAGGCTACTGACATCACGCTGTCAGTAGCAGGTCAGCACCATCAAGGCTTCTTCAACACAAGGAGCCTCCCATGAAAAACGCCATCACCTGGTTTGAAATTCCCAGCACCCAACTCGACAAAGCCCAGGCCTTTTACGAAGCGGTCCTCGAGTGCAAGATGCGCCGCGAGCCCATGGGCCCGTCCGAAGGCGCGGTGTTTCCCTATGAAGCGGAGGAGGGCGTGGGTGGTGCGATCCTGGCCGGCCCCACAGCGCCTGCTCCGGCGTCCGGCGGCACCTTGATTTATCTCGATGCCTCGCCTTCGCTGGATGCCGCACTGGCGCGCGCCGTCAAGGCCGGCGGCAAGGTCGCCTTGCCGCGCCAGGCGCTGCCGCCCGGTCTGGGTTTTTTTGCGCACATCACCGACCTGGACGGCAACCGCGTCGGCCTGCACGCCGCGGCTTGAGCGTGATGGGCCGCAAGAACTGGATTGCCGTTGCGAGCGCCGAGCATGCGCGGCGCGGCTGCGGGACGCCGGGGGCTGGCTACATGCAGGTGTGCCACGGCAAATGTGGGCCGCTGAAAAAGGTGCTGGCGGGGGACCGCGTGGCCTATTACTCGCCCGCGCTGACCATGGGCGGCAAAGACAAATTCCAGCGCTTTGTCTCTATAGGCGTGGTGCAGGCCGGTGAGCCCTATGCCTTCGACATGGGTGGCGGCTTTGTGCCCTTTCGCCGCGACGTGGCTTACGTGGCCGGGCGGGAGGTGTCCATACTGCCCTGGCTGGACGAGTTCGAGTTTGTGGAAAACCGCCAGCACTGGGGCTACAAGTTTCGCTTCGGCCTGTTCGAGGTCAGCGAGCACGACATGCGCCTGGTCGCGCGGGCCGTGCATGCGGACCTTGTGGCGCTGGGCTTTGAGGCGGCTGGTACCGCCGCTGCGCCTCCGCGCCCCATGGCGCTATTTCCGGAGCTGTAGGTAACGACTAGGCCAGCTCGCGGTAAAACACCGTCGTGCCCACCAGCCCGCCGCGCGGCAGCAGCGCATAGCCGGGAATCACGCCCACGCGCTTCCAGCCCAGGCGCTGGTACAGGCGTTCGCCGTTATCGCCGGTCACGGTGTCCAGCACTAGCAACGTCTTGCCGCAGTCGCGCGCCATGTTTTCTGCGGCGCACATCAAGGCCTCACCCAGGCCCTGGCGCCGGCAGCGGCGGTGCACCAGCATCTTGGCCAGGTCGGCGCGGTGCGGTTGGTTCTCGGGCTGGGCCAGCACCAGCTGCACCGTGCCGCAGATACCCCGCGCATCCTCGGCGACCAGCAACGCGCGTTCGCCCGCGGCCACGCCCCGCGCCACACCGCACCAGAAACCCGCCGCACGTTCGCGCGACAGCGGGTGCATAAAACTCACCGAAGCGTCGCCTTCGACGCAGTCGATCAGCACATCGGTGAGTCCGGCAATTTGCTCGTCAGTGACGGCGGGCAGGCGCCGCAGCGACCAGGTTATCGTGTTCGTCATGGTTCAAGCCCGTTCGGTGGCGATCACCACCGCATAGCGCGCGGGCTTTCGCGTGGGGTTGTGGAACATGGTGGGCCGGTCCAGCTGCATGGCCAGGCAGTCGCCCTCGCGCAGCGCGTGGCGCGCGTCGCCCAGCGTGATGTCGATGGCGCCTTCGAGCACCCACACCTGCTGGTGCACACGCACATCGCGCGCGCCGGTTTCAAAGGCCACGCGCCCGCCCGGCGGGAAATGCACTTCGACGATCTGCATGGGCTGCGGGACGCCCGGCGGCGAGATGTTGCGCCGCAGGTAGCCCGAAGCCGGGTCCTGCCACTGCAGTTGCTCCGCGTGGCGCGCCACCGGGCTGGCGGGCGCCCGGGCGGCGGGTGCGTCGAACAGTGAGGCCAGCATCACGCCCAGGCCGGTGGCCAGCC
This sequence comes from Polaromonas sp. P1_E1_2, assembly GCF_056406035.1. Classification (NCBI taxonomy): domain Bacteria; kingdom Pseudomonadati; phylum Pseudomonadota; class Betaproteobacteria; order Burkholderiales; family Comamonadaceae; genus Polaromonas; species Polaromonas sp. P1_E1_2. Next base: position 2,358 of record NZ_JBFUAZ010000635.1, read on the forward strand.
GCTCCAGCACCACGGCGGTGGGGCTGCTTTCTCCGCGCTCTATCAGC
>NZ_JBFUAZ010000636.1:0-2403 GCF_056406035.1 Polaromonas sp. P1_E1_2
GTTTTTGCAAACCAAGGGCGCAGTCGATTTGATCTGCGACCGCAGGGAACTGCGCAAGACCGTGGCCAACTCCCTGGCCATGCTGCTGCGCCAGCCAGCCGATGCCGTCAGCTGAGAGGCCGGCAATTCCCGGAAGCAAGGCATAAGTCCCAAGGCATAAAAGGCGTATCAGCCGCACGAAAAATTCACCGCGCGGGTCACATGGGATGATGTGGTTCACGGCACTCCAAAGCACGATGAGACCATGCCAGAAGCCCTGACACTGACCTCCCTTCCCCTGTTCCCGCTGGGCGCGGTGCTGTACCCCGGCGGCGTGTTGCCGCTGCGCATCTTTGAGGTCCGTTACCTCGACATGATCGGCAAATGCCACAAGGCGGGTGCGCCTTTCGGCGTTGTTTCACTCACCGAAGGCTCCGAGGTACGCCGGCCCGCCGATGCAGGCACCCCCACGGGCGACGGCTTTGCGAACGAGGCCTTCAGCACCATCGGCACCCTGGCCACCATTACCGAGTTCTCTAGCCCGCAACCGGGCCTGATGGCCATACGCTGCACCGGTGCGCAGCGCTTTGAAATCACCCGCCGCGAAAAACTCAGGCATGGCCTGTGGATTGCCGATGTCACCCGGCTGGAAGACGACCAACCGGTGGAAATTCCGGTTGACCTGCAGGCCACGGCCAATGCCCTGGGCAAGCTGATTACAAGCCTGCAGGAACGCGAGGTGCCGCAAGCACAAATGCCGCTACTGGCGCCCTACAGGCTGAACGACTGCGGATGGGTCGCCAACCGCTGGTGCGAACTGTTGCCGATGCCGCTGGAATTAAAGCAGCGCCTGATGCAACTGGACAACCCCTTGATGCGGCTGGAACTGGTCAGCGACATTCTGGAGCGCACAGGAATTTCGCTGTAAACAAGGAACCAGCGAAATCAGATCCGGGATTTGTACTCCGGAACATGACTGGTTAACCAAGCCTTCACGGTTTCGCCGGACGGTGCGGCACCAACAGCGGATATCCAGGCTGTTACATCGTCGATGGCAACGGCCTGATCGCCCGACGATTTGGCCACACGGAGTTTGGGATGGGGAGTGGGCTCCGTGGTTTCGTCATCAGCCATCAATTCTTCAAATAGTTTTTCGCCGGGACGCAAACCGGTAAAAGTGATCGAAATGTCGTGTTCGGATTTACCCGAAAGACGAATCATCATCCGGGCCAGATCCACAATTTTTACAGGCTCACCCATATCGAGCACGTAAATCTGGCCACTGCGTCCCATAAGCCCGGCCTGCAGTACTAATTTGGCGGCCTCCGGAATCGTCATGAAATAGCGCACGATGTCGGGGTGCGTCACAGTGATCGGGCCACCACGCGCAATTTGCTCAGTGAACAGCGGAACCACAGAGCCGCTTGAGCCCAGAACATTTCCGAACCGAACCGACACAAACTGGGTGTCGGTGTACTCGCGTGCAATGCTCTGCACCACGAGTTCCGTCATGCGTTTGGTGGCTCCCATGATATTGGTGGGATTCACTGCCTTGTCAGTGGAGATCAAGACGAACTTCTGGGCACCGCATGCACCGGCCACTTTAGCGGCGTGAATGGTTCCGAGAATATTGGTTCGGACCGCTTCGATTTCGTTATTCAACTCCATCAATGGGACATGCTTGTACGCTGCCGCATGAAAAAACACCGAGGGCTTGTACTGCATTGCGATGGCCTGCAAGCGGGCATGCTCCCTGACATTGGCCGTGTAATAGAGACCTTGCATCTGCGGATGCGCTTCCCGCAGTTCCTGCTCCAGCTTGTAAATGGCAATCTCGGAGGCGTCCACACAAACCAGCCGGGCGACACCCAATCGCGCAATCTGCCGGCAAAGTTCCGACCCGATAGACCCGCCAGCACCCGATACAAACACGGTTTGACCCGAAAAAAGCTCCGCCAGTCCCTGCGTGTCCAGTTCCACCGCCTGCCTGCCCAGCAAATCTTCCAGTTCGATTTTCCTCGGACTTGCACTCTCGGACTGCAACCATTCATCCGGCCTCGGCATGGTTAGCAACGTCAGTCCGGGCGGACTGGACTGCATGAGGACCTCGCGACGCTCCCGAGAGCCCGGCGGACTGGCAATGAGCGCAGTTGATGCACCCGTAGACGCAGCCATGTCGGCAATTCCAGCCGGAAGTCCCAATACCGGTATTTGGTGAAGATAACGCCCTTGCTCGGACTCAACGGATGAAGCAATACCCACACAATGCCATTGCCTGGATCCCTTGATTGCACGCAGGGCATCGGCAGCATCATGAAGCGATCCGACAATCAACAAGGCCCGGGATTCGTCCGACGGGCTACCGTGCTCAACAAATGTCCGCCAGGCAGCGCGAGCTCCGCCAAGCAATATCAATGCAACGAG
>NZ_JBFUAZ010000638.1:0-2389 GCF_056406035.1 Polaromonas sp. P1_E1_2
GTCGCTCACTGCGTGTAGCTCCCTGCCCCCCGAGGGGGCCGCCCGCCTGCGGTCTGGCAAAGCCAGTCCCGCGGCTCACGCTGGGTTTAAGAGTTCTGTGCGTAACCAGTGCGAGGTATTTCACCAATGGGTGCCGCGGAACCGGCTTTGYCGGGCCGCAGGCACCGTCCCCTGCAAGGGGAAAAGGGCTACACGAAGTGAGCTCGATAGGGGTGTGCCAATTTTTCGGCTTCGCCGGCCCCAGGCGCCGCCCCCTCGAGGGGGGAACGGGCTACACGAAGTGAGCCTGGACGGGGGTGAGCCAATCTCTCTTTGGGGATAAGGCCTGGTTTTAGTGCCCCAGCCGGGCCAATGGGGTAAATTCTCCMTTTGAGCAACTCACCATGACGACCGACAAAATCATTCCGCTGGCAGATATCCGCTACGCAAGCCGCGTGCCGCATATTCCTGCCCGGTTGTCTGCGCCGACAGGCCTGCTGAGTGACACGCTGGGCCGGCCACTGCGGGATTTGCGCATCAGCGTGACGGACCGCTGCAATTTCCGCTGCAGCTACTGCATGCCGCGCGAGGTGTTCGACAAGGATTACGCCTTCCTGCCGCAGACCTCGCTGCTGAGTTTTGAAGAAATCACGCGCCTGGCGAAGATTTTTGTGGCGCATGGCGTCGAAAAAATCCGGCTGACCGGAGGCGAACCGCTGCTGCGCAAACACCTGGAAGTGCTGGTCGAAATGCTGGCCAAGCTGCAAACGCCGCAGGGCAAGCCGCTGGACATCACGCTGACCACCAATGCATCCCTGCTCGCCAAAAAGGCCCAGTCGCTCAAGGACGCGGGCCTGCAGCGCGTCACGGTGAGCCTGGACGCACTGGACGACACCATCTTTCGCCGCATGAACGATGTGGATTTTCCGGTAGCCGATGTGCTCAAGGGTATTGAAGTGGCGCAGAAGGTCGGCCTGGCGCCGCTCAAGGTCAACATGGTGGTCAAACGCGGCACCAATGACGCGGAGATCGTGCCCATGGCCCGGCATTTCCGCCATTCGGGTGCCGTGCTGCGCTTTATTGAATATATGGACGTGGGCGCCACCAACGGCTGGCGCATGGACGAGGTGCTGCCTTCTGCCCAGGTGGTGGAACGCCTGAACTCCGAATTTCCCCTGGCGGTCATAGACCCCAACTACGCTGGCGAGACCGCCGAACGCTGGCGCTACGTCGATGGCGCGGGCGAGATCGGCGTGATCAGCAGCGTGACCCAGGCTTTTTGCAGCGACTGCAACCGCGCCCGGCTGTCGACTGAAGGCAAGCTGTTTTTATGCCTGTTCGCCAGCCAGGGCCAGGACTTGCGCGCCTTGCTGCGCGGCGGCTACGCCGATGAACAGATTGCGGCTGCGGTAGCCCATATCTGGCAGGGGCGCAATGACCGCTATTCGGAGCTGCGCGCCGCGATGCCCGCCGACACAAGCGCTCCGGACAATGGCGCCAAACGCGTCGAAATGAGTTACATAGGCGGCTGACATGACCCCCACGCTTTTCACTTCGAGCCTGCGGCGCGCTGCCCCTTTCCTTACATATGGGGCCGTTGCGCCTGCGGCCCGGCGAAGCCGGTTCCGCGGCCCTGACTGGCCTGGGAATCGCCCTGTGCAATCCAAGGACGAGTGCTGGAGCTTGTTTTGAAGGATGCCCCAATGCCCTCCCCAATCCACGCCGAAGCCATTACAGGCGTGATCCTGGCCGGTGGCCGTGGCTCGCGCATGGGCGGTGTCGACAAGGGCTTGCAGAACTTCAACGGCGTTCCCCTGGCGTTGCACACCCTGATGCGGCTGTCGCCCCAGGTCGGTGACGTGATGATCAATGCCAACCGCAACCTGTCCGCTTATGAATCATTCGGCGTTCCGGTCTGGCCCGACAGCACAGGTCTGGGCGAGTTTGCCGGGCCACTGGCGGGATTCCTGACGGGCCTGGAGCGTTGTGAAACCCCTTACCTGTTGACTGTGCCCTGCGACACCCCGCTATTTCCCGACGACCTGGTGGCACGGCTTGCCGAAGCACTTGCGCAGGACGGCGCCGACTTTGCCGTGGCGGCGGCGCCCGAAGAAGATGGGCAGCTCAGGCCCCAACCGGTGTTTTGCCTCATGGGTACCCACATGCTGGAAAGCCTGGTGCGCTTCACCCACAGTGGCGGCCGCAAGATAGACGCATGGACGGCGCAGCACAAAACAGCGATCGTGCCGTTCGACAAACCCGGTGACGACAGCCGCAGTTTCTTCAATGCCAATACGCTGGCCGAGCTGCACCAGCTGGAATCCCGCCAGCCGTGAAAACACTCGACCAGATTGCCGCGGAGCTGCAAGGCTACGACCCACAGTCACTGTCTGCCGACCAGGTACTGGAC
>NZ_JBFUAZ010000639.1:0-2388 GCF_056406035.1 Polaromonas sp. P1_E1_2
GTGTTCCATCACATGCCGCCCGAAACCCGGTTGTACAACATCATCACCGAGCAGGGCTGCGGCCTGTTTGTGGAAGGCTTTCTGGCCTTTAGCCCTTGCCAGCAGGGCCCGGTGCAACTGGCTGCGCCTTGGCAAGCCCTGGCGGTTGATGCCGCGGCGGCCAGCTTTATAGCGCAGGTCAGCACCGCTGAGGCTTGAACACAAGCTGCACTACAAGGTTTAAACAACATCAAAAGCGCCTGCAGCGGCTTGCAGGCGCTTTTTCTTTGGCGAATGGCGATGCCACGGCGTCAAAAGCCTGCTCACTAACCCTCCGAAGGCTAAACACCCCCCCAAAACCGTGGATATATTGCTTGTCAGGTCAGGAAACCTGCGGAATTCCGAGGTCCCGGCAAGTGTTCATGTTTGCAATCAAACTGGAGTTAAAAATGGGTGGAATTACCAAAGGTGGTCTTTTTGTTGGCAAAGACGAGTCATACATCCCGAGCAGGAAAGCCCAGGACGACGTGAACGAAGGCTGGTCGGTGACGAAGCGGCCTTATCGCTCAGCGCAGCAGGGCCAGACGGGCCAGGAAGAGATCGTTCCCGCTTCGTGCGACTCCTGCACTGCCTCCTGCTTTGTGGCCGGCAATCGCGTACTGATGGCCGACGGCTCCAGCAAGCCGGTGGAAGACGTCGCAGTGGGTGACCTGGTGATGACGAACCTGGGCCCCCGCAAGGTGGCCGCGCTGGAGCAGCCGGTGCTGGGCATGTCGCGCAARATCATCGAGCTGCGCGGCCTGGGCGACCAGTGCCTGATCATGTCGGACGAGCACCCGCTGTGGGTCAGCCGCACGCAAGACGGTGTGGCCTCCGAAGGCTGGGGTACGTTCAACCTGAACCATTACCTGTACGAAAAACGCAACGCGGTCAGCCCCGAGATGCCGCCGGCCGTCCCCCTGGCGATYGACCTGCCCGAGCAGTTTGCGCATGTGTCGGGCTGGGTGCATGCGCGCCCGGTGTTCCATCACATGCCGCCCGAAACCCGGTTGTACAACATCATCACCGAGCAGGGCTGCGGCCTGTTTGTGGAAGGCTTTCTGGCCTTTAGCCCTTGCCAGCAGGGCCCGGTGCAACTGGCTGCGCCTTGGCAAGCCTTGGCGGTTGATGCGGCTGCGGCCAGCTTTGTTGACCAGGTGAGTACCATTGCCGCGTGAGCGAAAAGGTAAATCACCAGAAACCAACTCAGTTCGACGCCGGAATCGCGCCCGTGCTGGCAGGCGCCGCCTTGATTCAGGGCGGTGTTTTAACGCTACGGGCCAAAGATGAAGAGCTGACCATCAAGGCGCCTGCAAAATTCTTGCGGGCGCTTTTTCATTGGTGCGACGGCAGCAAAACACGGGCAGAACTGGCAAGCATGGCCGAAACCAAATGGCCAGCCTCGCGGTTTGGTGGCTTTATGGACGCCATGCTGGAGGCGGGCGTGCTGGTGGACCATCGGTTTGTGGCGGATAGGCTGCTTCAGGAAAGGCGGATGCAGCGGCCCTACCAGAAAGCGGCCCCAGGCGGGTTCGAAGTGTCCTTGCCGCAGGGCGGAGATATTGAACTGGCGGTGCCTCGCCATTCGGGCGCCGCAGAGGCCGGCCCGGCCGGGGTGCTGTCTCTTGGCGCATTGGCCAACCTGCTGGCCGTAGCGCCGCAGGCAGAGGGCCCGGCTGGTTTGCGTTTTGTAGTTTTCTTCCGCGAAAACCTGGGCGTTGTTGAGGCTGGCACTTATGAAGTGCATTGGGCCGCGGCCGGAGCCTTTCTCCGGCCGTTTGGCAAGGCCGCTACCGCTGTGTCATACGAGGCATTTCCCAATCTCTACGACTTCTTTCGCAGCCAGGCGCTGCTGGCCATTTTTGCTGAAAGCAACCTTCCGGACTGCCCGCTGGATGTAGCTCTGGTGACTGGCGGGGCGGCTCTGCAAAGGCTGGCTTCTGCGGCTACCGCCAGCGGTATCGCGCATGTGGAGGCCGGGGCCGCCTATGGGCAGGCGGTGAGTGCACTGTGCGGGCCAGACAAGCACTTATTCATCGCCGCCACATTCCTCGGCGGCGTGCCACCACGTCATGGAGGCATCGGGAACCCCGCTTTGCTCAAGCCGATGGTCAGGATTATCGACCGTGGCGAAGCCGGTGGAGACTATCTGGCGGCGGCCCAGGTTGAGCGCGATGGCGGCGCCAACCTGACAGGCTGGGGGCGTTCCGTTGATGTCAAGGTGGCATGTGCCAAGGCACTGTCGGAGGCGGTCGAGCGTCATGCCTACCGCGAGCCGCCCGCCGGGTTATTGCTCAAAAAAGGCTGTGAGCTTGCCGGCAAGCTCAACCCCACCGAACTGATCCGGTTCTCGGAGAGGCAATACCGTGA
>NZ_JBFUAZ010000640.1:0-2386 GCF_056406035.1 Polaromonas sp. P1_E1_2
CCCTGACCCGCTACCTGATCGAACAGCAGCGCATCGACGGTCACATTCCCTCGCAGCTTCGCCTGCTGCTCGAAGTGGTCGCCCGCGCCTGCAAGAGCATCAGCCAGGCCGTCAACAAGGGTGCGCTCGGCAGCGGCATGGGCAGCGCCGAAAGCGAGAACGTGCAGGGTGAGATCCAGAAGAAGCTGGACATCATTGCCAACGAAGTGCTGATTGAGGCCAATGAATGGGGCGGCCACCTGGCCGGCATGGCCAGCGAGGAAATGGAAGGCATTTACGTGGTGCCGAATCGCTACCCCCAAGGTGAATACCTGCTGCTGTTCGACCCGCTCGACGGCTCCAGCAACATCGACATCAACGTCAGCATTGGCACCATCTTCAGCGTGCTGAAAATGCCCGAGGGCGACCGCGCTGTGGATGAAGGCGACTTCCTTCAGGCCGGCCACAAACAGGTGGCGGCGGGTTACTGCATCTACGGCCCGCAGACCACGCTGGTGCTGACGGTGGGCGACGGCGTCGCCATGTTCACGCTGGACCGTGAGCAAGGCTCCTTTGTGCTGATCGAGGAAAACGTGCAGATCCCTGAAGACACCAAAGAGTTCGCCATCAACATGAGCAACATGCGCCACTGGGACGCCCCGGTCAAGCGCTACGTGGACGAGTTGCTGGCCGGCAAGGACGGTCCGCGCGGCAAGGACTTCAACATGCGCTGGATCGCCGCCATGGTGGCCGACGTGCACCGCATCCTGTGCCGCGGCGGCATCTTCCTCTACCCTTGGGACAAACGCGAGCCCGAAAAAGCCGGAAAACTGCGCCTCATGTACGAAGCCAACCCCATGAGCTGGCTCATTGAGCAAGCCGGCGGCGCCGCCACCAACGGCAAAGACCGCATCCTGGACTTGCAACCCACCAAGCTGCACGAACGGGTCAGCGTCATACTCGGCTCCAAAAATGAGGTCGAACGGGTGACCTCCTACCACTCCGGGCTATAATTGAAGGCTGTATTTCATAAAAAGCCGGTGTAGCTCAGTCGGTAGAGCAGCTCATTCGTAATGAGAAGGTCGGGTGTTCGATTCATCTCTCCGGCACCAATTCAGGCGGAAATAGCGATAGTGGTCACTTACCGGTGATCGCTGAGGTCACTTCTGGTGACAGTCGATTTTCCGCATTAAAAATGCCTCCTTTGTGGAGGCTTTTTCTTTTCGGTAGGCAAGCATTTACCGCCGACTCAACCCAAACCTTGTTGATTTCTGCTGCCCTCTCATCAGCAAGACACAAAACCTGTTCTCGCAGCAGCTCTCGCAGCGGTACACACTACAGTGAGGGTTCCAAAATCGTAAAACGCTGAATGACCGATGTCACCGCTGGGCTCAGGAACGCCTATGGGAACAAAGAAGGTTGCTCTATATTCGTTTACCAAACCAGAAGGGTAAGTGAACTTGTCAAGCACCACATAGGCACGCGATAAGTCCGTTTCGGCTACAGAAAGAGCATCTTCTGTCACTGGCACCAGGAGGTTTTTCCTGGTGTAGTTTTTGTCAATGTATGCATCCCGAAATTTTCTTACATCTTCTGCCGTTGCTTTACGAATAATTCCATCTCGAATGGCTTTATCAAGAGCAGGTTGGGGGTCGGGCTCCGCAGACTTGGAGTCTTGTAGCTCGAAGCAAGTTCCTTCCTTGCACTTCAAGATTTCAGCAAGCTCTTTCTCGCGCCTATCCGTCATCTCTTGCCAACACATGGCGATCGCTACACGGCGGAAGCTTCCTCCTTCCCAGTCCCCCGTGGAGAACATGCAATCCGAGTCGCGGAACTCAAGCCATGCCTTCTGCGATTTGCGCAGAGCATTTTTCAAGTCGGTACTCACCAAGCGTCGCATCAATAGCCGATAGGTATCGTTCAGAGCGACGTCCTTCGTGTAGTAGCCATACCAAGTGCAAAGAGCCATGTCTCCAGTGCCATCGCAGCCTTTTGAGATTTCTTCACGAATCTCTTTTTCTGTATAGCCTTTTTGCCCCTGTGCCATAGCTCGGATAGCTCTGTCGTTGCCCAAAGAATAGGTCGTTGTGAGCAAGAGAAGTGCGAGAACTGCAGTGAACTTCATGGTGAGAACTAACGTTGGATTAAATCGATGTCCTGTGTGACTCTATTGTCCGGGGTTTCAGGCATATACAAGGGATGTGATTAGCACCATTTTTGGATCTCCCCCCGTGGGTGTCAAATTTCCGCACTGAGCTGCCCTTAAAAATTGACAGCTTAAAGGCTCCTGTTAGATATATGAAAGCATCTCTTCGGAACCAATTGAAAGTCCGACTCGACTACAGCGCCCCTAAGTTGCACACCCGTCTTTTTCAATAGTGAGGTAAGGACGCCCTCGTCTGGCAAT
>NZ_JBFUAZ010000641.1:0-2379 GCF_056406035.1 Polaromonas sp. P1_E1_2
GGAGGATTCACCGCAACACCCGCAAACTGCCAAGGGTGCGATTCGTGCGCAGCTCGAGCAGCGGCTCAAGGACGCGACCGACGACAGCGGCCAGGGCTGCTGCCGGGTGATCATCGTGCGCGCGGGGGATTTTTTCGGGCCGGGTGCCGGGAACAGCTGGTTCTCGCAAGGCCTGGTTCGGCCGGGCGTTCCGGTGCGCAGTGTGAAGCTTCCTGGCAAGCCTGGCGTCGGTCACCAATGGGCCTATTTGCCGGATGTGGCGCGTACCATGGTCGCCTTGCTGGCGCGGCGTGACGTTCTGCCTGCATTTGCAACGTTCCATATGAACGGCCAGTGGGACGCCGACGGCCGCCAGCTGGCTGAAGCGATCTGCCGTGTCGTCGCACGGCGCGGTGGGCCTCCGCCGTCAATAAAATCCTTTCCCTGGTGGGCCGTGACGCTGGCCGGGCCCTTTGTTGAGACCCTGCGCGAGCTGCGCCGGATGCGCTACCTCTGGAACACGCCTATACGCATGGACAACGCCGCCCTGGTGGCGGCGCTCGGTGCGGAGCCGCACACGCCGCTGGACATTGCTATGGAGGAAACACTGCAAGGGCTGGGCTGCCTTGGTGCGCATGGCGGGGATTTCAACCATGGAAGTGTCCGCCGTGGCTGAAGCAAGTCCAGCTCAACCTTTTGATGTCGTCAGACGCTTCCAGTTGGGCGAGGTCGACTTGGGGGGAGCCGGCTACTGGCTCGTGCCAAACCTTAGCGCCGACCTGGCCAGTGCCCGTTCGGCTTCCATCTCACGGTTGCGCGGCTCGGCGTTGGTTACTAGTGTGCGAATGAGAACCCGTGCAGAAGCCGCTACCTCTTCCACGGCGCGGTCAAACGCGGCTTCATTGGCCTTGGAGGGGACATTGAACCCGCTGAGCTTCCTGACAAACTGCAGCGAAGCGTCACGGATTTCCAGCTCCGTGGCTGGCGGTTCGAAGTTGAAGAGAGTCTTGATGTTGCGGCACATGGGCACTCCTTCCGGTCATTTTTTCCCGGCGTTTGTCTTGACGGTTGGCTCAAGCCCCAACGCTCGCCTGGTTTCATCCGTCAATTTATCAAACCGTAGCCTAAGTACTTCTTTGTCACCAGACAGGACCTGGCGGGTCGGGTCATAGGTAAAAGTTCCCGCATGCACCGTTTTTCCGTTTTCTGTTGCCTGGTAAGCGATGACATTGGTTTTTGGGTCATACGTAAAAACAATTCTTGACCCGATCGGAGGCGGCCCTCCTACGATTGCGCCGATGCCATCGATTCCCAGATACACGGCCCCTCCTTCGAACAGCAGTGCGCCGCGCAAAACAGCCTTGTCTGTTGCCCATACGCCAACAAGATTTTCGGGTATGACGTCCGCAGAGAATGCTGGCAAGGCGGGAAGAAAAAAAGTCAATGCGAAGACGGTTCGTCTTGTGATTGCGAATCCTGCCGATGACAAATATGCGGGGAAAGATGGTGCTTGGTTCATCGGCAACTCCGTTCTTTATATCTGGGGATTTATATCACCCCTGGCTACGGAGTTAGAAGACTACGCTTCTGATCAGCTTGAGTTTGCCGGCCTGATCACCACCGACTCCGCCGAAGCAACAAATGGCCCGTGATACACCGCCTCGATGTTGTTGCCGTCCGGGTCCAGCACAAAGGCGGCGTAGTAGCCGGGGTGGTATTTGCGCTCGCCCGGCGCGCCGTTGTCGGTGCCGCCTGCGGCCAGGGCGGCTTCATAGAAGGCTTTGACCTCTGCGTGGTCTTTGGCCCGGAAAGCCAGATGGACGTGCGAGGTAGATCCGTCAGCCTGGTCCATCCACAACTCATCGGCCGAAAAATGATCGTCGGCTTCCTGGATGGCATTTTCCTTGTTCAGTGACTTGAGCACGGCGCGGTAAAAGCGCTTGCTGGCCGCGAGGTCATGGGCGCGCAGGTGGACATGGTCGATGAGTCGTCCGCGGTGTATTTCCATGGTGGGCTTCCTTGTTCGGGTGTGAAGGATCTGTTCAGCGGATCACGCCGGGCATCAGCGCTTCGGCAATGGCAATGTGGTTGCCGTCGGGGTCGGTGACCATCACCGTCCTGACTTTGTCGCTGGACGTTGTATGGCTGGTGTCTATGCCCAGCTTTTGCAGGTACTCGATTTCCGGTTCAAGGTCGTTGACGGCCAGGGTCAGCGAGCCTTCGCCGGCGCGTTCGGCCAGTTCATACACCTGCAGGCCGCCGCCGCGCTTGAATTGCCATTCGCCGACTTCAGGCATCGGCCGGTTGGCTTTGGCGTCCAGCAGTTTTTCGTACCAGGGTATGGATGTGTCCAGGTTGCGAACGGCGACACTGGCAAGGGCGTTTTGCACAATCATGACG
>NZ_JBFUAZ010000642.1:0-2377 GCF_056406035.1 Polaromonas sp. P1_E1_2
GGCAGCCGGCTGTTCGACCGTCAGTCATTCGTGGGCCTGATCACGCCGGTCGGCGCGTTCACACTCGGCCGCCAGTACACGCCTGGCTACCTGGTTGGCGCCACCTTTGACGCGTCCCAGACCCAGTCCAGCCTGGCAGCCGGCCAGATTGCCAGCTTCCCGCCGGCTTTCGACATTCGCCTGAGCAATACGCTGCAATACGGCATTCAGACAGGCGGCGTCACCGCAGCGTTGATGTATGGCGCTGGAGAGGCATCTACCGCGACGGTCGGCAACTCCGCCAGCCGTTTCTTCGGCGGCATGGTCATCTACAAAGGCAATGGATTCTCCCTCGGTTTTGGCCGCAACCAGCGCAACAATGAGCTCGGTCAGAAGTCACTGGAAAACAATGTACTGGGCGGAACGGTTGACGTAGGCCCCGGTACCCTGTACGGCCAGTACGCCACGATCAAGGATGACAACCCAAGCGGCCTCTCCACCATCGGCGCAACCGTTACCACCGCTAGCGGTAGCGCAGCTGTAGGCGCAGCCTTTCAAGCCGCCTACAACAATGCCTTCCGGCAGGACGCCAACCTGGCGCACATCGGTTACCGCATGACCAGCGGCCCACACACGTGGGTTGTGGCGTACAACCGCCTTGATGACAAGCGTCCAGCAGATGCCGACACAAGCTCATACGGCGTGACCTACACCTATGCGCTGTCCAAGCGCACCAACCTGAATGCCGTGCTGACCCGCTTCGACAACAAGGGCTCAGGCCAGGCAGCCCCTGGTGGCAATGGCTTCCTCGGCGGCGTGACGTCTGCTGCAGGCGTTGGCTCCACCAACATCGCCTTGGGTATTCGCCACACGTTCTAAAGATCAAGGTTGCGTCCGGATCCCGATCCGGCCTTCCTTTCATAAAAGCCCCCGCATGGGGGCTTTTTTGTGGCCGTTTCCATTCCACCGGACGAGGGATAACATGGAACCATTCCGTCCCTAAGAACCGAAGCACCATGACCACCGCACTCGATACCGCACTCAATGCCGCCGACGGCGCCCTTCGCACGCTTTTTGCCGCCCCGCGCGCCAGCCGTACCTGCCCAACCGTACCCGGTGAGAAAACCGAGCTTGCCGCGCAGGACAAGGTGCGTTCAGGCGCACTGATGCGCGTCAACCACGTGGGTGAAGTCTGTGCGCAGGCCCTTTACGCCGCGCAGGCCCTGGGTACCCGCGACCCGGCCCTGCGAGAGCACTTCCTGCAGGCCAGCCGTGAAGAGGGTGACCACCTCGCCTGGACAAAAACCCGGCTCGACGAACTCGGCGCCCGGCCTTCCCTGCTCAATCCGCTCTGGTATGCCGGCGCCTTCGGCCTGGGCCTGGTCGCGAGCCGGCTCGGTGATCGCCTGAGCCTGGGTTTTGTCGTGGAGACAGAGCGCCAGGTTGAAGCGCACCTGGCAAGCCACCTGGAGCGCCTGCCGGCAGGCGACCATGAGTCGCGCGCCATCGTGGCGCAAATGAAAGACGATGAAGCGCTGCATGCACGCGATGCCGAGCAGGCCGGCGCGCTGCAGTTACCCGAGCCGGTCAAGGCCCTGATGCGCTCTGCGGCGCGTGTCATGACAACAACGGCGCACTACATCTGAGGTTTCTGTCGCTGCAGCGCAAGCCGGCACAACCACTTGCTATAAATTTAATAGCTGCTTGCGCTTATCTACAAAGGGACAGAGGCCAAAATAATCTCAAGCTTCGATGACCTCGAAGCTGGTCGTGATCTCTGCTGTTTTCGCCAGCATGATGGTGGCCGAGCAGTATTTGTCGTGACTCATGGCGACCGCGCGTTCCACTGCGCTGGTGGCCAAGCCACGGCCTGTCACGACAAAATGCATGTGGATTTTGGTAAACACCTTGGGGTCGACAGGCGCCCTTTCGGCACTCAATTTGACCGAGCAACCCCGAACATCCTGGCGGCCACGCTTGAGGATCAGCACCACGTCGTAGGCCGTACAGCCACCGGTCCCGGCCAGCAAGGTTTCCATGGGCCGGGGTGCCAGGTTGACGCCGCCGTTTTCCGGTTTGTCGGCATCGGGCGCGCCGTCCATCACCAGGGTGTGGCCGCTGCCGGTCTCAGCCAGAAAACTCATTCCGGAGCGCGATCCTGTGACCGCCGTCGGGCCCGTCCAACTCACCGTGCATTCCATGAATCTCTCTCCTCATGCATAAAATTTATGATTAAACCGTGAAAAATGTCGAATTTACGCCACAAGATATTGTGCAGCGCAACATCGGCCCGCTATACTGAAATCATCGCATCAAGATCAGTTGTCCGGCAACTCAGGGTCTTTTTGCACCGGTTGTCTCCTCCACCTCCTCTAAGGGTGGATTTACAGGCCCAGAC
>NZ_JBFUAZ010000643.1:0-2374 GCF_056406035.1 Polaromonas sp. P1_E1_2
GCTCTGGACAGTTCCAGCACCGCTTCCGCCGAGTCACCAGCGCCGGCCGTGGACAAGAAGACGCCGGCCGTTTTCCTCATTCACGGGCTGGGCGGCACGCAATACGATCTGGGCTCCATGCACAAGCGGCTGAAAAACGCCGGTTTTGTCACCCATTCGCTGACCCTGCCCGGCCACGGCACCACGCCCGAGGATTTGGTGAACGTGACCGCTGAGCAGTGGATGGATGCCGTCACCGCCAAATACCACGAGGTGGCCGCGCAGCACGACAACTTCCACATCATGGGCATGTGCATGGGCGCACTGCTGGCCACCGAGCTGGCCAAGCGGCAAAAGCACACGCGCGGCAAGCTGATCGCGCTGGCGCCGCCTATCTACATCGACGGGTGGGCCACCGCCTGGTACACACCGCTGCGCCACCTGATGTACCACCTGCCCGGCGTTGCAGCACGCATGAAGGTCGAGGAAGAAGACCCTTTCGGCATCAAGAACGAACAGCTGCGCGCCATCGTCAAGGCCAAATTTGCGCGCGGTGAAGCCTTTCATTACCGCTGGGTACCGCTGGCCTGCGTGCGGCAGGTAGACCGGCTTCGCGGCTGGGTGATGACGGGCCTGAAAGACATGGCCAGCGAAACCCTGGTGATCCATGCACGCGAGGACGAACTCACCAGCCTGAGCTCGGCCAACTACCTGGTCGAGCAGATAGGCGGCGCCAAAGCCCGCATGGTGGTGCTGGAAAACAGCTATCACATGATCTGCGTCGACAACGACCGCGAACAGGTTGCCCGCAACGTGCTGGAGTTTTTCGGCGCCAGCAGCGCGGCCTCACTGGGCATGGCGGTAGACAACCCGAAGATGAGCCCCGAAGCGCTGATCGCCTTTGCGCAAGCGCTGCGTACCTCGCTGGAGGCCGGCGACTTCACCGGCATCTTTGCCAGGGGCGCTTCGGACATGGCATGGTTCCAGCCCGGCGCCAACCGCGCCAGCGGCGTTTACCGCGGCAACAAGGGTCTGCAAGCCATGCTGCCGTGGGCCGCTGCAGTGCGGTTCACGGCATTCGGGCAGCCGGTGTTCAATGCCGGCGTGGCGGTGGTGCCCGCTACGCTCACGGCCGGCGGCCTGATGTCACAAGGTGTGCTGGCCTTTGCGGTGCGCTCGGGCCGGCTGCTCGATGCACGCTGGTTTCCCGACGACGTGGCGCTGGAAGACGCGCACTTTGGTGAACCGGTGGCCCCTGCCGGGCCCAGTGAAGCCGAGCGCGCTTTTGAAGCCGCCGGCATCGCGGTGAAGACGCTGGCCCAACCACCTGACAACGAAGCCCTGCTGGGCCTCTATGCCTTGTACAAACAGGCGACGCTGGGGGACGCGACCGGCGAACGCCCCGGCATGATGGACGTGACAGGCCGCGCCAAATACGATGCCTGGGCCCAGCGCAAGGGCATGACCCGCGAAGACGCGATGGCCGGCTACACAGCCCTGGTGGAAAAGCTCAGGTCCGCCTGAGCGTTCGTCCCTTCGCGGGGCTAGTCCATCAGGTCGGCGGGTACCTTGCCGCCGTTGGCTGCCAGCTTGTTCATGACCTGCTTGTGCAGCCAGATGTTCATGGTCGCGCTGTCATTCATGTCACCCGTGTAACCCAGTTCCTTGGCCAGCTCCTTACGCTCACCCAGGCTGCTGTCCAGGTGCAGGAGCTTCATCAGGTCGACGATAGAGGTCTTCCAGTTGAGTTTTTCCGGGTTCTTGCTGGCCATGCCGTTGAGCAGGGCTTCGACATCCACCTGCTGCATGGGCGGCGCTGCAGGCGCCGGGGCAGGCGCTGCGGGGGCCGTGTCAGCGGGAGCGGCAGCCACCGGCGGCGCGGCATCGGGCGTTTGCAGCGAGGGAAATATCTTGCCGAAAATTTTGCCGAGAATACTCATGGTGCGCCCCTGCGTGAAGTTTAAAAATCCAGCGTAACACCGGGATGTGACAGCTTTTGTCAGACGTCACGCCAATCGCAGCTTGGGCAACGCATCGCTCAACGGGCTGGCGCACCCACGCGTTTCAGGCCCGCTTCACCCGCCCGCGCCGCCGCATCGGGCTGCCACACCACCTGATCGTCTACCGCATACAGCCAGCACTTCGATTTCGCCCTCGCACACTGCTGGAAGGTCGTCGCCATGGCTTCGGGCTCGCCGGCGTTGAAGTACCAGCCGCCCTTCTCCGTCACGGCAAAGGCTTTGGGAGACGGCAAGCTGCGGAAGTGGGCATAACGCGCCTTGCCGGCGTCGCTGAGCGGCACGGCCGCCGCGTCATCGGCCGCCGCAAAGCCGGAGGCCTGCGGCACCACGTAGTGATGCCCTTTGAAGCGCTGGGCGTGCGACAACAGCAAGGG
>NZ_JBFUAZ010000644.1:0-2370 GCF_056406035.1 Polaromonas sp. P1_E1_2
GGCTGGTAACGCACCACGTCCACCTCGGTGCGTTCATCGCGCCAGGCCAGGCCCTTGAAGCTGATGGCGCGCGTGCCGATGCGGCCGTCCACCTCGGGCAGCACCACCTGCATCGCCAGGTCGCGCGGGGCCAGGCCATGCGGGTCTTCTTGCCACTGCTCTTGGGAACAGCCCGCGGTGATGAGCTGTAGTACCGGTGCATCACCAGCCAATGGTGCCATCTGCGCGCCGTCCACACTGTCCACATCGTCGCCATCGAGTGCGGTGATGGCAAAGCTGGTCGCGTTGAGCACCACGCCTACGCCGTGTTGCGCGGCCAGCGACTGCAACAGCTCCAGGCTAGCAGGGTTCTTGAGCGAATCCACGGCCACGGCCACAGTGTTCAGCCCTTGATCGTGCAATGCGGCCAGCATCGCATCAAACACCGCAGTGTTGCCGGCCTGCACATGGGCACGGTAGAACAGCAGCAATGCCACTGGC
This sequence comes from Polaromonas sp. P1_E1_2, assembly GCF_056406035.1. NCBI lineage: Bacteria > Pseudomonadati > Pseudomonadota > Betaproteobacteria > Burkholderiales > Comamonadaceae > Polaromonas > Polaromonas sp. P1_E1_2. Next base: position 481 of record NZ_JBFUAZ010000644.1, read on the forward strand.
GCGCCGTCTTGCCACGCTTGGGCACCCAGCGATTCGTAAATTATGGCCGGTGGCAACACCGTAGGCGGTGTGGGCCGAGTCCCCAGGCCAAACACGGAATGGCCTATCAATTCAAAAAAGTTACGGGCGTTGTCGCGGCCGCCTTCGCGCAGGCAGCGCCAGAGCTGGCGGCAGTCTTCATGCGGGGCGGTGCTGCGCAACAACAGTTGCAAGTCTTCACTCGCGTCACCCGAGAAGAGCGCCAGCCACTGGCCGCGTTCGCGTGCGAGTTCGCGCACGCGTTCCACCACATAGGCCCAGTCGCTGGCAGCGCCCAGGTGGTCAATCACCACCACGCGCGCATGTTGCAACACCTCGTCTACATACATGTCCGCCGACGCGGGCTGCCGCAACCACATCAGGTTAGCCAGGCGCACCGCGGGAAAGCCTTCGGGCAACGCCCCCGCTGCATCGGCCAGTAGCGACAGCGTGGTATCCGCCGCGCTGAGCACCACGATGTCGCCCGGCGTTTGCTCCACGCGCACCACGCCCTGGCCACCGTCTTCAACGTGGCCGCCGGGGCGGGTGGAGAGCAAATGCATGTTTTATTTCACAAGGTAAGGTTGAACAGCCCATCCTGGCGCAGGTCGATGGGGCGCTCTGCGCAGCGGCATAAAGGAGGAGCCCGCAGGGCGGAGGACAGCCGCGGAGCGGAGTGCCCCGTCGGGCTGTGCCCGCCACAAAACTAAAGCTTCAGCGTGCATTTGGATTCAAGCCGCGACGGGTACCGCCAGCGCCGCACTCAACTCAGCCTGCAACACAGCCGCATTGAGCTCGGAACCAATCAGCACCAGGCGCGACTGGCGCACCTCATCCGCACGCCAGGGGCGGTCAAAGTAGCTATCGAAACGCGTTCCTACGCCCTGCACCACCAGGCGCATGGCCACACCGGGCAAGGCCACAAAACCCTTGGCGCGGTAAATCTCGTGGCGGCCCACCACATCGCGCAGCGCGGCCAGCAATGCTTCGCGGCCGGTCACGTCCAGCGCCACCTGCACCGAGGCAAACGCATCATGGTCGTGGTCTTCTTCCTCGTCGTGATGCGTCTTGCGCTGGTCGATCTGGTCTTCCACTGCGCGCTCCAGGCCCAGCAACACGCCAATATCGATGCGGCCATGCTGCGCATGCACCAGCTTCACACCGGGCAAGGTTTCGGCGCGGATGGCGGCTTCCACACCCACCAATTCTTCGGCCGTCAACCCATCCGTCTTGTGCACGATCACCAGGTCGGCCGTTGCCAGTTGGTCTTCAAACAGCTCGTGCAAGGGCGAGTCATGGTCCAGGTTGTCGTCGGCGCGGCGCTGGGCGTCCACGGCCACGGGGTCGTCGGCAAAGTCTCCCGCGGCAACCGCAGGCGCGTCCACCACGGTCACTACGGCATCCACGGTGAAGGTATTGCGCAGTGCGGGCCACTGGAAGGCCTGCACCAGCGGCTTGGGCAGTGCCAGGCCAGAGGTCTCGATGATCAGGTGGTCGATCTGGTCGCGGCGCTTGGCCAACTGCTCCATCACGGGCGCGAACTCTTCCTGCACCGTGCAGCACAGGCAGCCGTTGGCCAACTCATACAGCTGCCCGTTTTCCTCGCCGTTCTCGTCGCAGCCAATGCCACAGCCGCGCAGCAGTTCGCCGTCGATGCCGAGTTCGCCAAACTCGTTGACGATGACCGCGATGCGGCGGCCCTGCGCGTTGGCCAGCAGGTGGCGCAAGAGCGTGGTCTTGCCGCTGCCCAGAAAGCCGGTGACGATGGTGGCGGGAATTTTTCGGGTTTGCATAAGAGTCTCTCGGGTAAAGAAAATTAACGGGGCGCGTCACGGGGAGGCAGGGCCTTGAGGCACTCCACCAGCATCTGGG
>NZ_JBFUAZ010000645.1:0-2366 GCF_056406035.1 Polaromonas sp. P1_E1_2
TTCCAATCCCCAGGAAGATCAGCGCACCTATCCCGATGTACAGATGTGGCACGCCGGCCACCACGGCGCCCCAGATGACACCGGCCAGGAAAATCACGAAACCGATCATGTAAAGCGCAAAAGACATTTTCTTCTCCACGAAATGTTGTGGCCCCACTATGCGTGCCGTGGAGCCGCTGCTTTATCGGGTAGATGCGCTGATGGGTGTCAGCGAGGGCCTACGAATGGTTTCAGGAGGCTGCGGCCAATTCCGCCACCCCGGGCTTGAAGCCCTCCGGGAGGCCATTGCTTACGAGGCGGCCGCGCGGATGCATGGGACGCAGATATTGGTGAAGCACCAGGGCTGCAGCACCTACCGCTGAAGCCAGCAGGCCGTAACGCGCCACGCGCACCACCGGAGCGGTTACGCCGGCATGGGTGGCGTAGTTTTGCAGCGTCTCCTGGGCAACCCGCACCATGTCCGGAAAACGCTGGCAGGATGCGCCGCCCACCACCAGCACGCTGGGGTCGAAAGTGGTCCACAGGTTCTGCAGCAGCACACCCAGGTAGTGTCCCGACCGGTGAGCGTCCGCCAGCTGGCCCAGAGCACCCGAACCGATGAAGGCCTCCGCGCACCCACGCCGTCCGCAGGAGCACGCGGGTCCGTCGAGCTCCAGAATGCTGTGGCCGATCTCGCCGGCCATGCCCCGCATGCCGGTGAACAACCGGTCGTTGAGCACGATGCCCGCGCCCACGCCGACATCGCAGGTCACAAAAATCAGCGAGTCCTTGCCGTCGTTCTCCGAGAATTCGTATTCGCTCAGCGCGGCCGTGTCGGCTTCGTTTTGCACGTGCACCGGTACCGGAGGCAGGCCTGCATGAATCAGTGCCTGAGTGATCTGCGGCAAGAAGTCCACGTTGCGCCAGCCAAGGTTGGGGGCAAAGCGAACCACACCGGTGGTTTCGTCAAACGCGCCGGGCAGGCCGATGCCCACACCTGAAAGTTGCGCGCCGCGCAATACCAGCTGCGCCTGGGCCACTACTGTCAGGTCGGCAATCTGGCTGCAGACGTCTTGCGGCCGGGTGCCGCGCAAAGGTTCTTGCGTTGACCACAGCACTTGCCCCAGCAGGGACACGCTTACCACACGCAAGGTGTCGACTGCCACTTCCACACCAATCAGGCCGCGCGACCGGCAGTCGATTTGCAGGGGCGTGGAGGGCCGCCCCACACCGTTGACGGCGGCCATGCTGATTTCACTGAGCCAGCCTTCATCAATAAGTTCTCGCACCAGCAGGCTGACCGTCGACTTGGTCAACCCGCTATGGTTGGCCAGCTGCGCACGCGAGCGCCCCGGCTGGTTGCGCAGCAAGCGCATCAGCACACTGCGGTTGATGCGTTTGACAAGTTGCTGGTCACCTGTGGTTTTCATGGCCGATGGCATGGTTCAGGCAATGCGTTGCGGCGCCTGTGTTTTCCCTTCCGGCTGCTTGCCGGCGATGATCATGCCGAGAATCTGGTCTTCGTTCAGGTCGGCCGTGCGGTAAGTGCCGATCAGGCGGCCGTTTTTCATCACCGAGAGACGGTCGCTGAGCGAAAAAACATCCTGCATGTCATGCGTGATCAGGAAAATGCCCACGCCTTCGGCCTTGAGCTGGAGCACCAGGTTGGCGACCATGGCGGACTCCTCCGGCCCCAAGGCGGCGCAGGGTTCGTCCATGATCAGGATGCGGGCATTGAAATAAATGGCGCGCGAGATGGCCACCACCTGGCGCTGCCCGCCCGACAGGCGCCGCACCGGGGTGTGGATGTTGGTGAAGTTTTTATTCAGGCGGCCAAACACCTTGCGTGCCTGTGCCTCCATGAAGTAGTCGTCCAGCGTATTCCAGGCCGTCATTTTTTCACGGCCCAGAAACAGGTTGGCCACGGCGTCCAGGTTGTCGGCGAGAGCCAGTGTCTGGTAGATGGTCTCGATGCCCTGGTGTTGTGCATCGGCCGGGGTCCGGAGATTTACTTTCTGCCCCATCACATGGATCTCGCCCGAATCGATCGGGAAAGCTCCGGCCAGCATTTTCATGAGTGTGGATTTGCCGGCGCCGTTGTGGCCCAAGACGGCGACAACTTCGCCTGGGTACAGATTCAGGTTCACGCCGTCCACGGCATGAACGCCGCCAAAAGCCTTGCGGATGTCCTTGAATTCGACCAKAGGTTCGGTAGTGATTTGCATTTCAGTGATCCATTGCGCTGCGCGCCACCCGCGACACATGAAACCGCACGGCAAAGGCCAGGGACACCGCGGAACCGGCTTCGCCGGGCCGCTGGTGTGCCTTGCAGGCCGCGTGGCTGCCGGAGGCAGCCACCGCTCGACCCGTCCAGACCGACGCAGGTC
>NZ_JBFUAZ010000646.1:0-2365 GCF_056406035.1 Polaromonas sp. P1_E1_2
GCCATGAGCTGCGCACTCCCGCCACTACGATCCGCGGCGAGGCCGAGATCGCGCTGCGCGGTGGCGACAAACCGGGCGATGAGTACCGGAAGGCGTTGACGCGCATCGTGGGCGGCGTGAACCAGCTTACCCATGTGATCCGTGACCTGATGCTGATCGCCAAAGCCGAGGCCGACCAACTGGTGATGCAGCCAACCCCCGTAGACCTGCGCGCTTTGCTGGGCGATGCGGCGGAGCAGGCTGCCGCCCTGGGCTCATCACATGGAGTGCAGGTTGAGCTTCTCTTTCGTTTGTCCGACGAAAAAGAGGATGGCGAGAGAGTTGATGCGCTGTCCAGTGGGGCGGTCACGGTGTATGCCGATGCTGACCGGCTGCGCCAGGCGCTGGTGATCGTACTGGACAACGCGGTGCACTATTCGGAACGTGGCACCACAGTACGCGTGAGCCTGCGGAGCGCGCTGGGAGCTGTGGAGATTTTGGTGCGCGACGAGGGCATCGGCATTGATGCGGACGAGCTGCCTCGCGTGTTCGAACGCTTTGTGCGCGGCCGCAGGGCGCGCGCGCACCGTGCCGATGGCACGGGCATCGGCTTGTCGATTGCACAAGCCATCGTGCAAGCGCATCAGGGCCGCATCGACATCGAAAGCGAGCCGCAGCACGGCACGGTGGTGTGCATCGCGCTGCCGCTGGCGCCCGCCGAGCCACGCTCAGCAGCGGATGCCACAAGTGCCCGGCAAGGAGGACAGTCGTGAACATCCTCGTAGTGGAAGACGACGCGCGCGTGGCCGATTTTCTGGTGCGCGGGCTGAGTGCCGAAGGCTACCGCGTGGAGTTGGCCCGCACCGGTCCCGAGGGCCTGGCCATGGCACGCAGCGCCGAACCCGGCGTGCTATTGCTGCTAGACCTGATGCTGCCCGGCCTGAGCGGCCTGGAGTTGTGCCAGACCTTGCGCGCCGAAGGCCACCACATGCCCATGCTGATGCTCAGCGCGCTGAACAACACCGAGGACAAGGTCAATGGCCTGCGCCTGGGCGCGGACGACTACCTGACCAAGCCCTTTGCGTTTGAGGAACTGCTGGCCCGCATCGAGGCCCTGCTGCGCAGGGGCCGCGAGCAACGCTCGCGCGCCAGCACCCTGCAGGTGGCTGATCTGGTGCTGGACCTGGAGCGCATGCAGGCCAGCCGCGCAGACCGCCCCATCGCGCTCACGGCACGCGAACTGGCCTTCCTGGAGCTGCTGATGAGCGCGCCCGGCCGCGTGTACAGCCGCGAACGCATTCTCTCCAACGTCTGGGGCACCAATGAGGATCCGCTGACCAACGTGGTCGACGTGTATGTGCGCCGCCTGCGCGCCAAGATCGACGAAGGTCACGCGCTCGCGCTCATCAAGACCGTGCGCGGCTTTGGTTACCGGTTGGATGCCACGACAGACTGATTTGAGTGCCGTGCGGGCAGATCAGTTGCCGCTAAACGGCAGCGAGGAGTGGTGCACGATAATGCGCAGCTTGCCCGCATCGTCCTTGGCGAAGGCCCAGGTCTTGTCTACGGTGGTCACCTTGCCGTCTTTGCCCGTGAACATCACGTTGCCCATGGTGCTGGCTGAGTCGCCGGTGATGAAAACGGCGGCATTGGAAATCTCGCACTTGGTCCACCCCTTCAGCGCGAAGCCGGTGTCCTTGGGGTATGCCGGGTTACCCCCCACGAAATAGGAGAGCGCTCCCTCTCGGGTAGTGCGGAAGGTCTGGGGTACCTCAGTCAAGGTCGGCTTGAACAGTACCGCCCCCATCTGGTAGCCGTATGCACCGTCGATTACTTTCTCGGCCAGGGCTTTGGCTGCCGGCTGGCCGCTGGTGGTGTTCACCGTCGAGATATCGATCAACGCCTTGCACCAGGCTTGCTGAGCAGCCAGCACCTCGGTTTCGGAGATGGCGTGGTTGACCACCGGGCCCTTGGCTGCGGCCGGCAGGATGGCTCCTCCGATCAGGAAACTGGCAACAGCAATACAGGTAAATTTTTTCATGGATTTCTTTGATTGAAGTGGTTTAGCCCCGCCCGCAACCTGTGTTGCTGCGGCGAGAACTAGAGTTCACCAAAGCGGCATGAACACGTTCTGAACTCCGGGTTACAGCGGCGTGAGCAGCGCATGAATATCAGATGAACGACCATCTCGCGCCCGCACCTCAAGAGGGCCTGTTGGCCGATTTCAGGTAGCGCTTAATTGGGTACCGAAAGAGCCTTGGATTTCCGGCATAAAGCAGTCCAAGTAATTGTCCGCACCCCCGGCAATGGATTCGATGGCCGTCCACAGTGAGGGGTAATCGCCCCAGTGCTCGCGCACCATGCGTACAGCGCGCTCTCGTACTTC
>NZ_JBFUAZ010000647.1:0-2356 GCF_056406035.1 Polaromonas sp. P1_E1_2
GTTTGCCGGCGGCGCGCAGTACAAGAATGGCGACATCAAGGGCTTCCTCAAAAACTACCGGAGCAGCAAGGTGCCGCTGGCGCTGGCCCACAGCGGCAATGGCTCCATCAGCCACCTCTCCAGCGAACTGTTCGCCAGCGCCACCGGGATCAAGGTCAACGCCATTCCCTATCGCGGCTCTGCGCCCGCGCTCACCGATGTTGCGGCCGGCCAGGTGGACGCGCATTTCGCCACGCTGGCCAGCGGCAGTTCGCTGCTCGGCGCGAACAGGATCTCTGCCTTGATGGTGACCGGCAATGCGCGCCTCGCCGCCCTGCCCGGCGTACCGACCGCGCACGAAGCCGGCATTGAGGGCATGCAGTTCAACCAGTGGTGGGCATTGGTGGCGCCGGCCACCACGCCGATCGAGATCGTCGAGCGGCTGCGCAGCGAAGCGGTGGCGGCGCTGGCGCACCCTTCCACACGCGAGCGCCTTACCACCCTGGGCATTGACCTGAAAGGCTCGACACGCGACGAACTGCGTGCCTTCATGCGCAACGAAGTAGACCGCTGGGGTGCTGTGGTGCGAAAGGCCGGCATCAAGCCCGAGTGACGCCGGCATGTGGAAGGTTGAAAGAGCACGGAACAAGCCGCGCAGGCCCTGGCGCCGTTCCATCATTTCCTTTCATGACCCCAAAGGCCTCCGGAACCCGCGCACCATCCTACAATTCCCTGCACTGCCAGCCGGTCACGCAGCCTCCTTCGCTATCAAAAACATAGCTGCTTGCGCTCGTTCCTATTGGGCTGGAACCATTTTTCTTCACCAAAAGGACCACCATGAGCGCCTACGACAAGCTGAAAGCACTGAACATCACCCTGCCCACCGTGGCAACGCCCCTGGCAGCTTACCTGCCCTTCGTGCAGACCGGCAACCTGGTGTTCCTGAGCGGCCATATCGCCAAGAAGGACGGCAAGCCCCTCGYCGGCCAGCTCGGCAAGAACATGACGACAGAAGAAGGCAAGGCCGCCGCGCGCTCGGTCGCCATCGACCTGATGGGCACGCTCGAAGCCGCCGTCGGCCTGGGCAAGGTCAARCGCATCGTCAAGCTCATGAGCCTGGTCAACTCMACCGGCGACTACACCGAGCAGCACCTGGTGACCAACGGCGCCAGCGAGTTGTTTGCAGAAGTCTTCGGCGACGCTGGCAAACATGCGCGTAGCGCATTTGGCGTGGCGCAGGTCCCCATGGGCGCCTGTGTGGAGATCGATCTGGTTGCTGAAGTCGAGTAAACGCGTGAACAACCCGTTCCGGTCCGCCACTTCTGTCTCGCGGCGGGTAGCCGGTTTTGTCCTTGTTTCGATGGGTTTTGTTTGCACGTCGTACGCGCAGTCGCCCTCACAGGAAAGCATGGCCGGCGACTACATGCTGCAAGGTGTGATGGAAACCGGCTCCGGCATGCGCTTGAGCAGTGACGGAACTTACCGTTTTTTCCTGATAGTCGGCTCCGTTGATGAATTCGATCAGGGCCGCTGGCGCATCGAGAATTCGAACGTGCTGCTTGAATCCACCGCAACGCCGCAAGCCCCCACATTCACCTTTTTGCGCTCCAATAAAGAGCCCGGAGCCGCCGCCAAAGTCACCTTCGAAGGTCCGGATGCGCAAAAGGTGGCCGCGCTGGCGCAAGTCGATTTCACGGTCAACGGACTTTCCATTCCGGCTCGCCAGACGCGCTCAGGCAACCTGGAGGCGGACAGCTTCGACGTGCCGGTCAGCAAAGTCAGCCTGTCTTACCTGGGCGCGATGCGCAACTATCCCGTGGTCGAGCATCGCCCCAAAGACTCCAGCCACAACCACTTTGTGTTTGGCGCCACCTTAGGCAACTACGGCTTTGTGCGCTTCGACAAACTGAGCCTGGCCATTGACGGTGACAGCCTGCGGATGAAACCACCTGGAGCAGGGTTCGGGCCAGGCCGTGAGTTTCGCTATGTCAAGGTAAAGCCCAAATCACCTTGACGCTCTTCGCGCTGCAATGTTCCCCCTGCACGCAGCAGGGCGGCGACGACAGACCGGCGGCGGAGTCTGCGAGCTCCCATTAAACTCAACCCGTCCCGGCCATTTTGCCGGGGCAGCGTTCTCAGGGCGGGGTGAAATTCCCCACCGGCGGTGTTTGCAGGAAACTGCATCAGCCCGCGAGCGCCTGGTTGCCGTGCTTCATACGGCAACCAGGGTCAGCAGATTCGGTTCAACCCCGAAGCCGACGGTCACAGTCCGGATGAAAGAGAGCGCGATGTTTACGGCTGTGCCGTGGGCGGCTATGGCTGGGWGCGGGTTCTCCGCAGCGGCTGTTCGTTCTCCCACGTGCTGGCCGCAGGCTCG
>NZ_JBFUAZ010000648.1:0-2346 GCF_056406035.1 Polaromonas sp. P1_E1_2
TTCTTCGCGGTCGGCGCCTACCTGTTCGCGCTGCTCGGCTCGCCCCATCTGGCCGATGCGTTCCCCTGGATCGCGGCGCAATTCCCGAACGGGCTGCACCTGCCGATCTGGGCCATCATCCCGATGGCCGCGGCGCTGGCGGGCTTTTTCGGCGTGCTGCTGGGAGCGCCAACCCTCAAGCTGCGCGGCGACTACCTCGCCATCRTCACGCTGGGCTTTGGTGAAATCATCCGCGTGTTCCTGAACAACCTGGACCGTCCGATCAACCTGACCAATGGACCCAAGGGCATCAACCAGATCGATTCGATGAAGTTTTTCGGCTTTGACCTGGGCAAGCCGCATGAGTTTTTCGGCTTCGAGGTCAACTCGGTGTCGATGTACTACTACCTTTTCCTGGTGCTGGTGATCGTCTCGGTCGTGGTTTGCCATCGCCTTGAGAACTCCCGTACCGGCCGCGCCTGGATGGCGATCCGCGAAGACGAAATCGCCGCCAAGGCCATGGGCATTAACACCCGCAACCTGAAGCTGCTGGCTTTCGGCATGGGCGCCACTTTTGGCGGTGTGTCCGGCTCCATGTTTGCTGCCTTCCAGGGCTTTGTGTCGCCCGAATCCTTCAGCCTGATGGAGTCAGTGATGATCGTCGCCATGGTGGTGCTGGGCGGTATCGGCCACTTGCCCGGCGTCATCCTGGGCGCCTTGCTGCTGGCTGCGCTGCCTGAAGTGCTGCGCCATGTGGCCGGCCCGTTGCAGGCCATGACCGACGGACGTCTCGACTCGGCCATCCTGCGTCAATTGCTGATCGCGCTGGCCATGATCACCATCATGCTGATGCGTCCGCGCGGCCTCTGGCCGGCTTCCGAGCACGGCAAGTCGCTGAACAAGCCCGTCGGTCCAGATCCCATCCAGTCAATCAATCCCTAAGGAGAATGGACATGAGCGAAACCATTCTTAAAGTCTCCGGTGTTTCCAAGCGCTTCGGCGGTTTGCAGGCCCTTTCCGATGTCGGCATCCATATCGAGCGTGGCCAGGTGTATGGCCTGATCGGCCCCAACGGCGCCGGTAAAACCACCTTCTTCAATGTGTTGACGGGCCTTTACACACCCGACAGCGGCACCTTCGAGCTCGCCGGCAAGCCCTACAAGCCGACGGCGGTGCACGAAGTGGCCAAGGCCGGCATTGCCCGCACCTTCCAGAACATCCGCCTGTTTGCCGACATGACSGCCCTCGAAAACGTCATGGTCGGCCGCCATATCCGTACCAACTCGGGCCTGATCGGCGCCGTGCTGCGCACYCCCGGTTTCAAGCACGAAGAAGCCGCCATTGCCAAGCGTTCGCAGGAGTTGCTCGACTACGTTGGCATCGGCAAATACGCCGACTTCAAGGCCCGTACCCTGAGCTACGGCGACCAGCGCCGCCTGGAAATTGCCCGGGCCCTCGCCACCGATCCGCAGCTGATCGCGCTGGACGAGCCGGCTGCCGGCATGAATGCGACCGAAAAAGTACAGCTGCGCGAGCTGATCGACCGCATCCGCAAAGACAACCGCACCATTTTGCTGATTGAGCATGACGTGAAGCTGGTCATGGGCCTGTGCGATCGCGTGACGGTGCTCGACTACGGCAAGCAGATCGCTGAAGGCGCGCCTGCAGATGTACAAAAAGACGAAAAAGTGATCACGGCCTATTTGGGCACGGGTCATTGAAGGAAAGCAAGAACATGGCAGCAAACACACTCCTGAAGGTGACCGGCCTGAAGGTCGCTTACGGCGGCATCCAGGCGGTCAAGGGCGTTGACTTCGAAGTCCACGAAGGCGAACTCGTGACCCTGATCGGCTCCAACGGCGCCGGCAAGACCACCACCATGAAAGCCATCACCGGCACCTTGCCGATGCTGGGCGGTGACATCGAATACCTCGGCAAGAGCATCAAGGGCCGTGGTGCCTGGGACCTCGTCAAAGAAGGCCTGGCCATGGTGCCGGAAGGCCGCGGCGTTTTCACCCGCATGACGATTACCGAAAACCTGCAGATGGGCGCCTACATTCGCAGCGACAAGGCGGGCGTTGCCGAAGACATCGAAAAGATGTTCGTGCTGTTTCCGCGCCTGCGCGAGCGCAAGGATCAGCTGGCCGGCACCATGTCCGGCGGCGRGCAGCAGATGCTGGCCATGGGCCGCGCGCTCATGAGCCGGCCCAAGGTGCTGCTGCTGGACGAGCCCTCCATGGGCCTGTCGCCCATCATGGTCGACAAGATCTTCGAAGTGGTCAAGGACGTTTCAGCCCGCGGCGTGACGGTGCTGCTGGTCGAGCAGAACGCCAGCCGCGCGCTCGGCATTGCCAACCGCGGTTACGT
>NZ_JBFUAZ010000649.1:0-2337 GCF_056406035.1 Polaromonas sp. P1_E1_2
CCCTACCCCGCAGGAGGTCCTATGGACAAGCTCGCGCGGGAGCTTGCCTTACCGCTGGAAAAGCAGTTAGGGCAATCCATCATCATCCAGAACCTGTCAGGCGCCGGCGGCAACCTGGGCAGTACCATCGCCTTGCGTGCGGCTGCCGACGGCTATACCCTGCTGTTGAACCATATCGGGATGGCGACAGCCCCTGCGCTATACCGCCGCCTCGGTTTCAACCCGGAGACGGACTTCGAACCTTTGGGCATCATGGCTGAATCGCCACTGATGCTGGTGACGCGCCCACAGATAGCTACGGGCTCAGCGGTTGAGCTGGTGCGGTGGATAGCCACGCAACCACAGGTCAAGCTTGCCAACGGCGGCATTGGGTCGGCGTCGCATCTGTGCGGCCTTCTCCTGCAGTCTTCGCTGGGCATCGGCATGACCACCGTTCCCTATCGCGGGACCGCACCGGCGTTGGCGGATTTACTGGGAGGCCATGTAGACCTGATGTGCGATTTGACAGCCAATGTGCTCCCTCATGTATTTAGCGGAAAAACCAGGCCCGTCGGCGTGACATCAGCCAAGCCACTCACCGTTCCCGGCGCCTCGGCGATCCCGACGCTCGAGAAATTCGGGATTCCCTCCGTCCGGCTTGGCGTCTGGTACGGCTTGTATGCGCCGAAGAACACGCCTCAGGCGGTACAAACCAGAATCAACGCTGCATTGCTGGGCGCAATCCAGACGGACGCATTCAAACGGGCACAGCTCGCTTCAGGAATCGATGTGGTTCGGGATGCGCGCAACACACCCGCGGGTCATCGCGAATACTTGCACAGCGAAATTGCACGCTGGACGCCGGTGATCAAGGCGGCGGGGGCCTACGCGGACTAGGGCTGCCCGGAAACGTAATCCATAAATCCCGATTGTTTTTCCGATCATCGGGAACGCCTGCTTGTCGGTCCATACAACCGAAGCAAATCCAACATCTTCTCTCCCAATACCTTCATCGCCACATCCCGCCCCCATCGCACCATCCCGCGGCCCACGGCATGCTGGTGGGCACCCGATCAGGTTGCGCATCACGCTGCCGGCAATGGCGTAGGTCACCACTAGCAGCGGCATCGGCGGCGTCAGCTTCCTGCGCAAGATGYTGGATGTCGTGTTGTTTCCGGAGATATGGAAGCTGCGCACGGATTTGCAGGAAATCCATAAGAATAGTAGCCAGAGCCCTTGAAGGACTTGCGCAAGCAGCTACTATTTTTATAGCAAATGCAACAAGGCGTTTCAGCAATCGTCATTTTCATCGTCGATCTACCATTGCGATGCGTCATCCAGGATGACGTGATTGGGGAGGGAAACCTTGAGCGCCGACTTTGCTTTAGGGTGATTCGATCCATGCTTGCACGCGATCCTGCCCCGTTGTGCCAGTCAAAATAGTCAGCGATACTTCGGCGGTCCGGTTCAATACTTGACTGCATTTCACGATAGCTGCCCTTCCATCAGCAGACTTGTTCGTCTGTTGTCTTAAATACCTGTCACCCATCTGATCCATGAATTTTTCGACGTTATCCAGGACTAAAAAGACTTTAGCGGCGCTTGCATTGCTTGTGTTTGCGCTCGCTTGTTTTTTTGCCAAGAACGATTTTGAATATTTCAAACACTACGTCTACGACTTCACGCACGAAGGGGATAGATATGCCGCGTTAGCGGATACGACAGGAAATACAACGGGAAAGACAACGGGAGATACGGCGGCGAAGGCTGTCGCCGAGTCAAAGACACTCGCCATCTTTACCGGCGATACCGGTCATATCACCAAGGGAAAACTCCTGGATGCAAGCTACAAAAAAGAGTACGACCAGCTTCCTGAAAAACTCTACAACCTCAGTTTTGGTGAAACCATCTATTGCGTTACCTGCAAAGACGGCAAGGGYGAAAAGCAACGCGGGTACTCGCTGATTGAAACGAATACACCTCAGGACCTGGAAAAGTATCAAACGAAGGTCGGCCAGGAAAACTGGAAAGCCTATTTAAAGCTCGCGATGAAGGGTGCTGCTGAATACCCCACCCTGCTGCCAGCCTTGCTTAATGACAACTACCTGATTTCAGCAGAAGACTTCAGCAGAAAATACGGCAGCGACTTCGATGCGTTTTATCTCAAGGAATTGCCGTATGGCGTCAAAGAAAAGCTTCTCGATTTCTATTCATCCGATGAAGGAGCGGCCTATCGGTTCGTGAATTCCGGAAATCTCAAATACTCAAGCCTGTTAAGGGAAGGCGATTTCAGCGGCCAGGACAAGAAAGAAATCGCCATTCTGCTCAAGGACACGCGGGAAGGACTGAACGATGCCT
>NZ_JBFUAZ010000650.1:0-2326 GCF_056406035.1 Polaromonas sp. P1_E1_2
GGGCGGCCCTTCGCTGCGTTCGTCGGCCGGCGCGGGAGAAGTACTTTCCATGGAGCTCGAACACTACCCCGGCATGACCGAAAAAGCCATCGAAGCCATGATCGATGAGGCGATGTCGCGTTTTGATATTTTTGGCGCCCGCGTCATCCACCGCGTCGGCCTGCTGCAGCCGCTGGACCAGGTGGTGATGGTGGCCGTAGTGTCAGCCCATCGCGGCGAAAGCTTTAAGGCCTGCGAATTCCTGATGGACTACCTGAAAACACAGGCGCCGTTCTGGAAGAAAGAAGAAACGCCGGAAGGCGCCCGCTGGGTGGATGCCCGCGTCACCGACGATGCGGCGCTGGCCAAATGGGGAATTTCGGCCCGAAACGCTTAGCCCCGCAATTTTCTGATTTCTCTGGAAGGTATTTATGTTTCGTTGTTACAGAGTTCTATCGCTGTTTATCTGCTTCATAGGCTTGGCTGGTTGTGCAAGCAATATCACGCGACAAACACCCGATGTGCAGACCAGGCGGGTAAGCAGCGCCGAAGTTGTGTGGGTCAATCCTGGCGCCATACCCATGGCCGTCACCGTTTCCACTTACGGCTATTCCCCTCCGCCTGTCAGCGGCGCATATGTCGTATCTGCCAGGAAAGAGGTCGAAGAGCTGCTGACTGAAATCCGGGGGCAAATGACTGCCCAGATTGAAACAGCGCTAAAAGACGGCGGTGCAACGCGCGGCGATGATGCGCAGATTCGTATCCGGGTCACTGGGACTCACCACACCATAACGGGTCCAGGGGCTGTTCTGGTTGTTTCCGTTCACTTCAAGGAATCACCGCCAGGCACAAAGCCTTGGTCCGTTGAAATCAAGGGAGGTACGCCCATCGGCAGTGACAGCAAAAGCGTGGCGGGCAAATTTGCAAGAACGGCTGTTGCGGAGCTGGCTGCGGCAGGAATTATCAAGGTCAGGGCGCAGTAGTTTGGCGGTTTTCAAGTTCAGGTAGCAGGCCGTTGCGCTTCACGCAAGCAAAAACACCTTGATCTCTGTGACCGGCAGTGGCTCTTTTCCCAAGGGCAGCGAGGCGTCTTTGGCTGGTGGATCCCGAAGCCGCTGGACAAGGTGGTCCGGCAACGCCTGAACCGGGCGGGCTTGACGCACATCAAACGCGGCCCAATGGCTTGCCTTGCTTGCTGCTAGATGACTTGAAAAGGGGCGTAAAAGCCCCAAACTCGGCAATAACCGCTCCTTTGTGAGCCCGGAGCCCCTTTGCGGAGTCAAATTCAATGCGACAAGACAAACTAACCACCAAATTCCAGGAAGCCCTGAGCGATGCGCAGTCCCTCGCGCTGGGTAACGACAACGGCTATATCGAGCCGGTTCACCTGTTGGCCGCCATGCTGCGCCAGGAAGACGGTCCGCGTGCCCTGCTTGAAAAAGCCGGCGTCAACGTGGGCGGCCTCACGCAGGCAGCTGATGCGGCCGTTAAAAAACTGCCGCAGGTGCAGGGCCAGGACCAGATCCAGGTCAGCCCCGACCTCGCCAGGCTGCTGCAGGCCACTGAAAAAGAAGCCATCAAGCGCAACGACCAGTTCATTGCAGGTGAACTCTTTTTGCTGGCTGTGGCCGACAGCAAGAGCGACGTGGGCCGGCTGGCCAAAGAAAACGGCCTGACCCGCAAGGCGCTGGAAGCGGCGATCGACGCCGTGCGCGGCGGGCAGGGCGTGAACAGCGCCGACGCCGAAGGCCAGCGCGAAGCCCTCAAGAAATACTGCATGGACCTGACCGAGCGCGCCCGCCTGGGCAAGCTCGACCCGGTGATCGGCCGCGACGATGAAATCCGCCGCGCGATCCAGGTGCTGCAGCGCCGAACCAAAAACAACCCGGTGCTGATCGGCGAGCCCGGCGTCGGCAAGACCGCCATCGTAGAAGGCCTGGCCCAGCGCATCGTGGCCGGTGAGGTGCCGGATTCGCTCAAGGGCAAGCGTGTGCTGAGCCTGGACATGGCCGCACTGCTGGCCGGCGCCAAGTTCCGCGGTGAGTTTGAAGAGCGCCTGAAAACCGTGCTCAACGAACTCGCCAAGGACGAAGGCCAGACCATCGTCTTCATTGACGAGTTGCACACCATGGTGGGCGCCGGCAAGGCAGAAGGCGCCATGGACGCGGGCAATATGCTCAAACCTGCGCTGGCACGCGGCGAGTTACATTGCGTCGGCGCCACTACGCTCGACGAATACCGCAAGTACATCGAAAAAGACGCCGCACTGGAGCGCCGCTTCCAGAAGATTCTGGTGGGCGAGCCGAGCGTGGAGGCGACGATTGCCATCCTGCGTGGCCTGCAAGAG
>NZ_JBFUAZ010000651.1:0-2320 GCF_056406035.1 Polaromonas sp. P1_E1_2
ACATTGTCCTGCGTGATGGTTTCGGAGTCGACATATTCGATGACCACCTTGGCGTGGTTTTTCATGCCGGCGTGGCGCAGGGCTTCGTTGAGAGACTTGTAGCTGTCGGAGAGGTCCACATATTTGCCGACCATGGCGATGTGAACTTCGGTCTGGGGGTGCTCGGTCTCATAGACCAGGTCGTCCCAGCGCTTGAGGTTGGCCGGTGGCGTGTTCAGGCGCAGCTTGTCGCAGATCAGGCCGTCCAGGCCCTGTTCGTGCAGCATGCGGGGCACTTTGTAAATGGTGTCGACGTCCCACATCGAGATCACGCCCCATTCGGGAACGTTGGAGAACAGCGAGATTTTTTCGCGCTCTTCGTTGGGAATTCGGCGGTCGGCACGACAGAGCAGCACGTCGGCCTGGATGCCGATTTCACGCAATTGTTTGGCAGTGTGCTGGGTCGGCTTGGTTTTGAGTTCGCCGGCGGCAGCGATCCAGGGGACGTAGCTCAGGTGCACGAAGGCGGTGTTGTTGGCGCCCAGGCGCAGGCTCATCTGGCGCACGGCTTCCAGGAAGGGCAGGGACTCGATGTCGCCGACGGTGCCGCCGATTTCGACGATGGCCACGTCGACCGCATCAGCCGTTTCGTAGCCGGCGCCGCGCTTGACGAATTCCTGGATTTCGTTGGTGACGTGCGGGATGACCTGCACGGTCTTGCCCAGGTAGTCGCCGCGGCGTTCTTTTTCAAGCACGCTTTTGTAGATCTGGCCGGTGGTGAAGTTGTTGGCCTTGCGCATGCGCGTTTCGATGAAACGCTCATAGTGGCCGAGATCCAGGTCGGTCTCTGCGCCATCGTCGGTCACAAAAACTTCGCCATGCTGGAAGGGCGACATGGTGCCCGGATCCACATTCAGGTAGGGATCGAGCTTGATTAAAGTGACTTTGAGGCCTCGCGATTCGAGGATCGCAGCTAAGGAGGCTGAGGCGATTCCCTTGCCCAGGGAAGACACCACACCGCCGGTGACGAAGACAAATTTGGTCATGTCAGGTACGAACCGCAAGTTCGTAGAGGTGGTAAACGGAGATTATACGGGTTGCCCGCCGGGTTACCTCTTGCAGGGGATACTGAATTTCAGCCCACAGCTGTTCGGGCTTGCACGGCGGCTCGCAGCCCACGTAAGGCTGGCCGGTGTTGACCAAGCAAGCCGGGGCCGCGGAACCGGCTTAGCCGGGCCGCAGGCGCAGCGCCCCCTCGGGGGGCAGCGCATTACGCGAAGCGAAAAGCGTGGGGGCCTTTCCTCCAACTGAGATACATTGCGGAACATGACGAATCAAGTGAATCCTATGGGAAGCGGCCCGGACGGCAATGAAGCCCTGGACCTGGCCGGCAGACACATCGTGCTGGGCCTGTCGGGTGGCATTGCCTGCTACAAGGCCGCTGAACTGTGCCGGGCGCTGATCAAGGCGGGTGCCACGGTGCAGGTGGTCATGACCGAAGCTGCCGAGCAGTTCATCACGCCCGTCACCATGCAGGCCCTGAGCGGACGGCCGGTCTACAGCAGCCAGTGGGACAGCCGTGAAGCGAACAACATGGCGCACATCAACCTGTCGCGTGAATCCGATGCGATCCTGGTTGCGCCCATGAGCGCCGATTTCATGGCCAAGCTGCTTCATGGGCGTGCCGACGACCTGCTGAGCCTGATGTGCCTGGCCCGGCCCATCGACAAGGTCCCGCTGCTGGTGGCCCCGGCCATGAACCGTGAGATGTACGCGCACCCCGCCACGCAACGCAACTTTATTCAACTGGATGCTGATGGTGCCACGGTACTGGGTGTGGGCAGCGGTTTCCAGGCTTGCGGCGAGACCGGCGACGGACGCATGCTGGAGCCAGAGCAGATCCTCGAAGACCTGATTGCCTTCTTTGCGCCCAAGGTGCTGGCTGGGCAGCATGTGCTGGTCACGGCCGGCCCGACCTATGAGGCCATAGACCCTGTGCGCGGCGTCACCAACCTGTCGAGCGGGAAAATGGGTTTTGCCATTGCGCGGGCTGCGCACGAAGCGGGGGCTGAGGTCACCCTTGTTGCGGGTCCGGTCGGGCTGCCCACGCCACGCGGGGTCACTCGCGTTGACGTCAAATCTGCACAAAATATGCTTGAAGCCGTTACAGGACGTGCGCAAGCAGCTACTATTTTTATAGCAACGGCGGCCGTCGCCGACTGGCGGCCGGCAGCGCCTTCAACGCAGAAGATCAAGAAAGACGGCTCCGGCCAGACGCCGCAGCTGGTGTTTACCGAAAATAYGGACATCCTGGCCACTGTCGCGCAGTCGCCTGCAGCCC
>NZ_JBFUAZ010000652.1:0-2316 GCF_056406035.1 Polaromonas sp. P1_E1_2
ACCATGGGCACGGCCGGCGGCAACGGCGACATCCACGTCAACCAGGCGATCAACCGGACGGACAACAACACCTTCACGCTGACTGCCGAGCGCGACATCAACATCAATACCGGCGCGAACATCACCAAAACCAATGCAGGCGCGGCCGGTATGACCATGACCGCCGGGCGCAACATCCTCCTCAACGGCAATATCGGTGTCGGCGGGCCTTCCACAAATCTTACTGTGACGGCCAACGCTGCCGGCGATATTACCGGCACGGGAACCCTGAACCTGAATGGCGGCGCGCTGGACATGACGGCCGACGGCACCATCGGCGGCACCGACGGCCTGGGGCAAATCTTTGCCGGCAGTTTGAAGCTGAAAGCCACCACGGGTGAAGTGGTCATGAATAGCGGCGTGGACTGGCAGGCCAGCTCCTTTGACCTGTACGCGGGTACCAACATTCGGGGAAATGCCGGCGCCGTCAATGCCACCATGACTGCGCCCGGCGGCAGCTTCACCGCATCTGCGGGCAACACGGGCAATGGGCGAATACGCATCAACAGCTTCTCCAATGCCATAGGCACGCTCAACCTGACCGCCCTGGGGACAGGCGGAGGTGGCCAGGTCGACTTTTTGAGTGCCTCAGCCATTGGCAACGCTTCCATTACGGCAGCCCAGGACGTGAACGTCAGCGCGACTGGCAGCCTCAACCTCAATGCCCTGACCCTGACGGGCGCCAACCAGAACGTCAGCCTGGCGGCCAGTGGCGGCACGCTAACGACGCTGGGCGCCCTGAACACCGGCCCAAGCAACCTGACCTTGTCGGGCGGCTCTCTCTCCCTGGGCGGCGCCTTGAGCGCCAACAACCTCAGCCTGACTGCAACGAGCGGCCTGAACATCAACCGGGACCTCACGGCGACGGGCAACCTGACGCTCATTGCAAACAATACCGGCGTTCAGCAAACCGCCGGCGTCCTGATCGCGGGCGGCACGACGACCGTCAATGCCGGCGTGGGCCAGGTCAGCCTGACAGGCGCCAACAATTTCACCGGTGCGGTCAGCGTTACCAATTCCGGTGCAAGCAACGTCGCGATCAACAATGCGGGCGGTGCGCTGACCCTGGGCACTGTGTCTGTCGGCAGCGGCACGCTGAGCCTGAGCGGCAACAACATCGCGCAGACGGGCGCGATCACGCAGGCCGCCGGCGCGGGTGCGGTGACCATCAACGGCGGCGCCGGCGTGATAAACCTGAGCAACGCGGGCAACAATTTCACGGGTGCGGTTGGGCTCAATAATTCCGGCGTCAATGCAGTGACCATCCGGAATGTGAACGACCTGGTGCTGGGCCCATCCACCGTGGGCGGCAGCCTGACGGCGACTTCCAGCACCGGCTCCATTTCGCAGGCCGGCGCATTGAATGTGACGGGTGCTTCCACGTTCACGCTCAACGGCAGCAGCAAGGACGTGCTGCTGGGCACTTCGGCCAACACCTTCGTCGGTGGCGTGACGGTGAACGGCAGTGGCAGCGTCAGAGACATGGCCTTCCGTTATGGCAGCGGTTTTGCCTTTCCCACCACGCCCAGCTACTCCGGCACCCTGACGCTGATCAAAGACACCGGGATCATCAACCTGGGCACACAAACCTTCAGCGGCGGACTCGCGCTGACGGCGGGCGGCGGCATCAACCTGTTCGGCGGTACGCTGCAGACGGGCGGCGCACAAACCTTCAACAGCGCGGTAACGGTTGCCGGCACCGTCAGCCTGGTCAGCACCGCCGGCGGTATCACATTCGCCAACACGGTCGATGGCGCGAACGCACTGAGCACCACGAGCGCCGGGGCCACCAATTTCAATGCGTCGGTGGGCGCCACCACGGCGCTGACCAGCTTGAGCGTCACTTCGGGCGGCGCCATCAACGTGCAGACCGGCGCCACGCTGCGAACGGGTGACCTGATGCTGACGGCGGCAGGCGGCATAGGCAATGGCATCGGCGGTGCAGCGGCTATTGATGCGGCGCGCCTGAGCGCCATCAATTCAGTCGGCGGCCATATTGCACTGTCGCACACCGGCACGGGCACGCTGGTGGTAACAGACCTGGGGCAGGGCGATGGCATACAGAACAGCGTCGTGGGCGGCAACGTCAGCCTGGCAGCGGCCAATGGCAGCATCCAGGTGCTGGGCAGCAAGGTCAGTGCGGCCGGCGGCAACGTCGTGCTCAGCGCGGCAGGCGCCAGCACTACGCATTCGCTGGAGATCGTGAACAACGGCGCTACCCAATCGAACGTTACTACCACCGGCACAGGCAACATCACCATCAACGGCGACTTGACG
>NZ_JBFUAZ010000653.1:0-2313 GCF_056406035.1 Polaromonas sp. P1_E1_2
CTCCTGGCCTTCGTCTGAATAGAGGTAGTTCAGGTAGGCCCTGGCCAGCTCGGCCGTGCCCTTCTTGGCCACGGTGCGCTCCACCACCGCCACCGGGTTTTCCGCCACGATGCTGATGGACGGATAGACCGCGTCCACCTTGCCTTCGCCAAACTCCCTGTTCACCGACAGCACTTCGGATTCAAAAGTGATCAGCACGTCGCCGATATTGCGTTGCAGGAACACGGTGGTCGCGTCGCGCCCGCCCTTGCCCAGCACCGGGACGTTTTTGTAGAGCTTGCCGACGAACTCGGCGGCCTGCGCATCGGTGGCGCCCTTCTTCTTCGCGTATCCCCAGGCGGCCAGGTAGGCATAGCGGCCATTGCCGCCGGTTTTGGGGTTCACCAGAATCACCTGGATGCCGGGCTTGATGAGGTCGTCCCAGTCCTTGATGCCCTTGGGGTTGCCGTTGCGCACCAGGAACAGCATGGTCGACGTGGTGGGCGAAGCGTTGTCGGGAAACTTCTTCGCCCAGTCTTTGGCGACCACGCCGGCGCCGGCCAGGAAGTCCACGTCGGTCGAGGTGTTCATGGTCACCACGTCGGCGTCCAGGCCGTCAGCCACGGAACGCGCGATGGCGCTGGAGCCGCCATGCGACTGGTCAATCTTGATGTCTTTACCCGTGGTCTTCTTGTAGTGGGCAATGAAGGCGGCGTTGTATTCCTTGTAAAACTCGCGCGCCACGTCATACGAGCCATTCAGAAGCGTTTGTGCCGAGGCCGTGCCGGAGAATGAAGCGCCCGCGGCCAGTGCCAGCGTTGCAAGGGCTATTTTTATTTTTGAAGAAGTCATGCCGTTTCCAGGGACCCAAAAGAAGAAGACGAAGAATTTGCCAAAGAAGAAAAATCAAGATGGGGCGCCGTCAGCGACGCATCACCTGCCAGCGACTGCAACAGCGCAATGCCCAGCGGCCATTCGCCGTGGCCCGACTCCACATTGATATGGCCGGCGTCCTGCATGCGCACAAATTCGCTGCCCCAGGCGCGGGCATAGGCACCCGCCAGGCGCACCGGGCAATACGGGTCGTTGCTGCTGGCCACCAGCACGCTGCGGTAAGGCAGCTTCTGGTAGGGCACGGGCGCAAAGTCGCTCAGCACGGCACGCCGCTCCGGGTCTGCCGGCGCCACCAGCAGGGCGCCATGAATACGCTCTGCCGCCTCAGGCGGCAAGTGAGCCGTGGCAATGCAGCCCAGGCTGTGCGCCACGATGACGACCGGCTCGTCCTGCAGCACGATGGTGTTGGCCAGCGAGGCCACCCAGGCCTTGCGTGAAGGCGTGATCCAGTCGTCCTGGCGCACGCGCACCGCATTGCTCAGGCGTTCGGCCCACAGGCTTTGCCAGTGGCCGGGGCCCGAGTCGCGCCAGCCAGGGACGATGATGAAGCGCACTTCGCGTGAACCCGTCTGATTACTTATTGGGTTGCGGTGTGACGCGCAGGTACGGCTTGATCGCCTTGAAACCTTTGGGGAAACGCTGGGCAAGTTCGGCCGGATCCTGCAGGCTGGGCACGATGATCACGTCGTCGCCGTCTTTCCAGTTCACCGGCGTGGCCACCTTGTAGCCGTCAGTTAGCTGCAGCGAGTCAATCACGCGCAGGATCTCGTCGAAGTTGCGGCCCGTGCTGGCGGGGTAGGTAAACGTGGTGCGGATGGCCTTTTTCGGGTCAATGATGAATACGCTGCGCACGGTGGCCGTGGGGCCGGTGCTCAGGGCGTTCGGGTGAATCATGTCGTACAGGTTGGCCACCTTGCGGTCGGCATCGGCCAGGATGGGGAAATTCACCGTGGTGTTTTGCGTCTCGTTGATGTCGTTGACCCACTTGCCGTGCGACTCCAGCGGATCCACGCTGATGGCGATGGGCTTGACGTTGCGCCTGGCAAATTCGCTGCTCAGGGCTGCGGTCTTGCCGAGTTCGGTGGTGCAGACGGGCGTGAAGTCTGCGGGGTGCGAAAACAGCACCACCCATGAATCGCCAGCCCATTCGTGAAAAGAAATCTTGCCGGCGGTGGAGTCCTGGGTGAAATCGGGGGCGGTGTCGCCGAGTCTGAGAGTGGTCATGCTGTGCTCCTTGATTGCTGATCAAAGCATTGTGGGGAGCAAGCGTTAAAACTCAAAAGAATATATCGCTCTTAATTTATCTCAATAAACGAATAACGATTCAAGGAATTGGCATTTTCTGGCGCTACTGTTTTGATAGCTGCTTGCGCACAGTGCTATTGGGTTAGCGGCCATTTTTTCATCCAATAGTCGCGCCGCAAGCACCCTGGTAGCGTC
>NZ_JBFUAZ010000654.1:0-2308 GCF_056406035.1 Polaromonas sp. P1_E1_2
CCTTTTACCTGCTGGCCAATCACCTGCTCAATCTTGTCCTGCCGGCCGCCGCGGTGGCCCTGCTGCTGGTGTTGGCAACTCAGCTTATGGGTGGATTATTTAGATCAAAAATGCCTTTAGCCCAGACCTGGTATGCGCAAGCAGCTATTGTTTTTGTAGTAAACGTGGTGGTGCTGGTGGCCGGGCTGGTGTTCTTCGGCCATGACGGGAAGATGCTGACGTATGCCGCCATGGTGGTCGGCGCGGCCGTCTGCCAGTGGGTTTTGCTGGGCGCCTGGCGGGCCTGAAGGGGCTTGTAAATCCAATGGCCGGGCGCATGGCTGCGTTGCGCGGTGCTCGGAATCCTCATGCACCCAAGTGCATTCCGGTGTCCTGCGCTCCGTGCGCCTTGCCCTGCATCCGGTAATTGAATTTCTAAAGTCCCTTCGAATACCGACTACAAATCGGGCTTGAAGACGTTCACTGCGTCCGTGATGATGCCGTCGGTGCCCAGGGCCAGCAGCCGCTGCACGTTCGCTTCGTCATTCACCGTATAGCTCAGCAACTTGAACCCGGCTTTTTTGGCCTGGGCCACCGTATCGGCGTTCCAGAGCTTGTGGTTGCAGACGATGGCCACGCAGTCCAGGCCGGTCGCCGTTTCCAGCCAGTTGGCCGGGAGTTGGTCGAGCAGCAGGCCGCGTGGCAACTGCGGCTGGGCGCGCCTGGCCGCCTCAAGGGACAGCGGCTGGAAGGACGTCAGCAGTGGGGGAATGGCTTGGTCCTGCCACAGCCGGGCCGCTTCGTTGGCCACCACAGTGCCGGTGTGACTCTCGATGCCCGGTGTGGGCTTGATCTCGATATTGAGGAAGTAGCCCTTGTCCAGGCAAAAGCGGGCGATGCGCTCAAAGCTGGCGAGGCCCTCCGCGGCAAACGCCGGGGAATGCCAGCCGCCGGCGTCAAGCTTGGCCAGCGCCTCCCAGCTCAACTCGCCAGCCACACCTTTGCCGTTGCTGGTGCGCTCCAGCGTGGCGTCGTGCAGCAAAAAGGGAACGTCGTCGGCGCTCAGTTTCACGTCGCACTCGAACATGCGGTAGCCATGGCTGGCGCCCAGCATGAAGGAGGCCAGGGTGTTTTCGGGCGCCAGCTTGCCGGCGCCGCGATGCGCTACCCAGCGCGGGTAGGGCCAGTTGGCAGCTGATACGGGGTTTGTCATGGGTGTGCTCAGGACCTGTGGAGACGAGACGAAAGCCGGAAATTAGATCCGTTTGCCCGTTTCCGAGTCAAACCAGTGCAGGCGATCTGCGCGCGGCGTGACATGGATGGTCGCGCCGATCTCGGGCGCGATTGACAGGCTTTCGTCGGTGCGCACGATGATGGCTTCGCTGCCCATGCGGCAGTACAGCAGGCGCTCGGCGCCCAGCATTTCAATCGTGTCGACCTGCACGGGCCAACCCGTGGTGCCCACCGTCAAGTGTTCAGGCCGTATGCCCAGAATGGCGCCGGGCTTGCCGCCGAAATCGGTGTTCGGCGCCTGCTTGAGCAAATTCATGGGCGGCGAGCCCATGAAGCTGGCCACAAAGGTGGTAGCCGGCCGGTTGTAAACCTCTTCGGGCGTGCCGAACTGCTCCATGCGGCCGGCGTTCATCACCATCATGCGCTGGGCCAGTGTCATGGCCTCGACCTGGTCGTGGGTGACGAAAAGCGAGGTGATGCCGAGTTCGCGGTGCAACTTCTGGATCTCCAGGCGGGTCTGCACGCGCAGCTTGGCGTCCAGATTGGACAGCGGCTCGTCAAACAAAAACACCTGTGGCTGGCGCACGATGGCGCGGCCCATGGCCACGCGCTGGCGCTGCCCGCCCGAGAGCGCGCGGGGCTTGCGGTCCAGCAGGTGGCCCAGCTCGAGGATCTTGGCGGCCTTGTCGACGCGCGTCTTGATTTCGTCCTTGGGCACTTTGGCGATCTTCAGGCCGTAAGCCATGTTGTCGAACACGCTCATGTGCGGGTAAAGCGCGTAGTTCTGGAACACCATGGCGATGTCCCGCTCCGAAGGCTCCAGCTCGTTGACGACCTTGCCGCCGATGGAGATTTGCCCGTCGCTGACTTCTTCCAGCCCGGCCACCATGCGCAGCAGGGTGGACTTGCCGCAGCCAGAGGGCCCGACGATGACGATGAACTCGTGGTCATTGATCTCGGCGTTCACGCCGTGCAAAACCTGCAGCATGTCTTTGCCGGAGCCGTAGCGCTTGATGATGTTGTTGAATGAGAGGGATGCCATGTCTGTATTTCCGTTGTGTCTTGGTTGTTCTTGGCAGTCTGGGCCGCTCTGGGC
>NZ_JBFUAZ010000655.1:0-2284 GCF_056406035.1 Polaromonas sp. P1_E1_2
GAACGTCGGCCAGCTCAGCGCTGGCCGGGCCGCTTTTCACTATCTTTTTCATAGCTGCTTGCGCACGTCCATATTGGGCTGCGGGCCTGAATGGCTTGAAAAACAGGGTGAAAGAGCCGTCCAGAACCTCACGATTGCACCTCCCAGGTGGTGCCGCTGGGCGAATCCTTCAAAACAATGCCTTTGGCCAGCAGGTCCTTGCGGATACGGTCGGCTTCGGCGAAGTCTTTTGCCAGCTTGGCGGCTGCGCGCTGCGCGATCAGCAGCTGGATGCTGGCGTCGTCCAGGCCGGCGCCGGCCTGGAGGTAGGCGCCGGGCGCGCCCTGCAGCAGGCCCAGGCAGCCGCCCAGGTTTTTCAGCAGCCCTGCGAGTTCGGCAGAGCCTGTCCGGTTGACTTCACCGGCCAGCTCGAACAGCACAGCCACGGCCTCGGGCGTTCCGAAGTCTTCGTCCATGGCTGCCTTGAAGCGCTGCGCAAACGGATGCGCCCAGTCGGTCGGCAGCTCTGCCGGTTTGACGAGGTCAAGCGATGTGTAAAGCCGCTTGAGCGAGTTGCGCGCATCGTCCAGGTGGGCGTCGCTGTAATTCAGGGCGCTGCGGTAGTGGGCGCGAACGATGAAGAACCGCACGGTTTCGGCATCGTATTTGGCCAGCACTTCGCGGATGGTGAAGAAGTTGCCCAGCGACTTGGACATCTTCTCGTTGTCGACGCGCACAAAACCGTTGTGCACCCAGAAGCGGGCCAGCGGCTTGCCGTTGGCGCCTTCGCTCTGGGCGATCTCGTTTTCGTGGTGCGGGAACTGCAGGTCCGCGCCACCGCCGTGAATGTCGAAGGTCTCGCCCAGCGTGCCGCGGCACATGGCCGAGCACTCGATATGCCAGCCGGGACGGCCGGGGCCATAGGCGCTGTCCCACCTGGCGTCGTCGGGTTCGGTGGGTTTGGCGCTTTTCCACAGCACAAAGTCCAGCGGGTCTTCCTTGCCGTCCAGCACAGCCACGCGCTCGCCCGCGCGCAGCTCGTCGAGCGACTTGCCTGAGAGCTTGCCGTAGCCGGGAAACTTGCGCACTGCGTAATTCATGTCACCGGTGGAGCCCTTGTAGGCCAGGCCTTTTTCCTCCAGCGTGGCGATCATGCTCAGCATCTGCGGCACGTACTCAGTCGCACGAGGCTCCAGCGATGGAGGCTCTATGCCCAGCGCGCCGATATCCTGGTGCATGGCCGCGATCATCTCGTCGGTCAGCTGGCGGATGGTGATGCCGCGCTCGACCGCCCGCTTGATGATCTTGTCGTCGATGTCGGTGATGTTGCGCACATACGTAACCTTCAGGCCGCTTGCCTTGAGCCAGCGTTGCACCACGTCGAACGCCATCATCATGCGCGCATGACCGATGTGGCAGAGGTCGTAAATCGTCATTCCGCACACATACATGCGCACATGGCCGGGATCAAGCGGGGAAAATTCTTCCACGGCACGCGACAGCGTGTTGTAAATGCGAAGGCTCATGAAAATTATGCTGCGGGGGCCTGGCATCGGCCGGAAGCAGCCGGTGGTCAGGCAAAGGAAAGAAGCTTTATCTCACGGACGCCGCAGGCGGGCAAGGGCCATTCGGCGTACACGCGAAAACGTGCGATAAAAACGGAAAGTACGGAATTCTGGGGGCCATGAACTATACCCCCCTCAGTTACAATCGCCCAGTATATCCAGCCCGTCCGACAACGTTCAGCGGCTCCCGGGGCGCCCTGAAAAGCCTGGCTGTTTATGTTGACTTTCCGCCCAACGGCTGCCAAAACAGCACCGGGGGCTTTAAAACAAATCGCGAGAGTGCCATGCCCACGCCAAACTTCCTTACACGCAATCCGCTGTCCGCCTCCCTGCGCATGCTGGCCGTGGCGGTCACCCTGTCGGTGTCCGTGGCCCATGCCGACGACTACGCCGACGTCAGCCGCCTGATGCGTGCCGGCCAGTATGCCGAGGCGCAGGCCAAGGTTGACCAGTACCTCGCCGGCAAGCCGCGCGACCCGCAAATGCGTTTCTTCAAGGGCGTGATCCAGACCGAGACCGGCAAGACAAACGAGGCCATCGCAACTTTCACCAAAATCACCGAAGACTACCCCGAGCTGCCTGAGCCCTACAACAACATGGCCGTGCTGTATGCCGGCCAGAGCCAGTTCGACAAGGCCCGGGCGGCGCTTGAAATGGCCATTCGGACCAACCCCAGCTACGCCACCGCACATGAAAACCTGGGCGACGTCTACGCCAGGCTCGCCAGCCAGGCCTATAGC
>NZ_JBFUAZ010000656.1:0-2275 GCF_056406035.1 Polaromonas sp. P1_E1_2
GGATTGGCTTGCCATTGACTTTGACCGTATCGCCAAACTGGATGCGTTGTCCTATATGGGCAGGCTCGGCGTTGACCGAGATTCGCCCCTCCAGAATCAGTTGCTCCATCTCCAGCCGTGAACCCAGTCCCGCCTGGGCAAGCACTTTGTGCAGCTTGGGGGTTTCGGGCTGGGGCGCGAGCACTCGCTTGGGCAGTGCCAACGCAACGTCTTCCTCATCAGCATCGAATTGCCCAGTCACTACATCCTCAAATCGGATGGCACCTGGGGCTGGGGCGTTGCGGCCGGCTGAAGGCCGCGGCGCTGGAGCACGGATGGCTTGCGCGGGGCCGGACTCGGAGGGTGCTATTGCTTCCGGCAAATCTTGCACGGCTTGCTCCTCTATGAGCACTTTGTCCTGCGGCTCACGAGGTGTGTCCACAGATTCGGAAGCAGGAGGGTCTTGTTGGGTCATGATTTACATTCGGGTGGGCTCATCGCCACCGGCCTCATTGTTCTCAAGAGGCTCGGTATCACTGTCGTCAGCGACCTGTGGTTGCGTGTACAGAGTTGGCGCCTCGGCGATCTCACCAATCTCAAGCTCTTCAGCCGTGCCTGATACGGGCTCCGGCACAGCAGGTTCCAGCCGCTCAACATCTGTACCATCCATGTCCACCTCCGGCTTGCCCGCAAGTTCAGAGATGCCAAACTCAATCTGCTCGAGCATCGGAAGCTGATTCGGGCTGCCGTCCATCACAGGAAGCTGGTCCAGCGACTCGACCCCAAGGTCGTCAAGAAACTGCCGGGTGGTGGCATAAAGTGCGGGGCGGCCGACAGTTTCCCGATGGCCGATCACCTCCACCCACCCGCGGTCTTCGAGCTGCTTGAGGATCATGCTGTTGATGGTGACCCCCCGGATGTCCTCCATGTCACCGCGCGTCACCGGCTGACGATAAGCAATGATGGCCAAGGTTTCCAGTGTGGCACGGCTATAGCGCGGGGGCTTTTCGGGGTGCAGCCGGTCCAGATATTCACGCATCTGCGGCCTGCTTTGAAAACGCCATCCCGTCGCCACGTGAACAAGTTCCACGCCACGACCAGACCAATCGCTTTGCAACTCCTCAAGCACCAGCTTGAGGCTGTCCGCAGTCAATACCCCGTTAAACAGAACTCCCATTTCGCGCAGGGGCAATGGTTGCTGCGCGCAAATAAGTGCTGTTTCGAGGACGCGTTTTGCATCCGTCGTATTCATGATTGTGGTCGTTCCGAAAAAAAGCGGAAAAAAAGGCCGGGAAAACGTGGGTTCGGCGCTTGGCGCGCAGGGCACCCAATACGCAATCTCCTGATCAGGATGCCATGGTGCAGGTAGCTGAAAACTACTGGATTTGATTGTATATCAGGCCCAAACCGGCAATAGCGGCCTGAAGGTCGGCCGGAGGGTCTGACCGGAACTCCATCACTTTGCCAGTCACCGGATGCTCGAATGCCAGCCGGCACGCATGCAGCGCCTGACGCCCAAGCCCAAGAGCAGGAGCCCCCCCGTATAACTCGTCGGATACCAGGGGATGGCCAATGAAGGCCATATGGACCCGGATTTGKTGCGTACGACCAGTGTGCAGCTTGCATCTGACCAGGCAGTGCTTACCGGTGCTTTGGGACAGCGATACCACGGTGGAGGCCGGCTTCCCGGCGTTCCTATCGAGGTCCACCACGGCCATTCGCAACCGGTTGCGTGGATCCCGCCCAATGGCAGCTTCTACCTGCCGGGTTTTCCCGCCCAGCCAGGCACCGTGGGCCAGTGCGACATATTCCCGGCTCACGTCGCGGGCGGCGATCAGGCCGACCAACTGGTCCATCACCGTCCGCTGCCGGGCGACCACCATCAAACCGCTGGTTTCTTTATCAAGGCGGTGAACAATGCCGGCGCGTGGCAGGAAGACGGCCTGCGGATCATGCGCGAGCAAGCCGTTCAACAAGGTCCCGCTCCAGTTGCCGGGCGCCGGATGCACAACCAGCCCGGCAGGTTTGTTGATCACCATCAGGTAAGCGTCCTCGAACACGATATCCAGCGCCATCGCTTCAGGCCTGAATGCCTGGCTTTGCGGCGTCGGACGCAACTCAATGGCGAGTTCATCACCAGCCTTGACCTTCGTGGATGTCTTGGTGACTGTAGAGCCCCCGAGTTTCACCATGCCTGAGTCGATCAACTGCTGAAGATACGTGCGCGAGAACTCGGGCACAATGGCGGCCAACGCGCGGTCGAGACGGCTGCCATGGCTTTCGACCGGGACAGCTA
>NZ_JBFUAZ010000657.1:0-2274 GCF_056406035.1 Polaromonas sp. P1_E1_2
GAAAACGWGGTGGCCAGCACGGCCAGGCCGATCTCCTGCGTGCCGTCCAGCGAGGCCTGGTAGGGTCCCTTGCCCATCTGCACATGGCGCACGATGTTCTCGCGCACCACGATGGCGTCGTCAATCAACAGGCCCACGCACAGCGACAGCGCCATCAGCGTGATCATGTTGATGGTGAAGCCGAACAGGTTCATGAACAGGAAGGTGCCGATGATGGAGATCGGCAGCGTGAGCCCGGTGATCACCGTGGAGCGCCACGAATTCAGGAACAGGAAAACAATCAGCACCGTCAGCAGTGCGCCTTCAATCAGCGTGCGGCGCACGTTTTCAACGGCCACACGAATCGGCCGCGAGCCATCGGTGATGAGCTCCAGTCGCGCACCGGGCGGCAATTGCGGCTGGATGTCCTTGATGGCCTGGTTCAAGCCATCGACCACGGCAATAGTGTTTTCGTCCTGCGCTTTTTGCACCGACAGCAGCAGTGTGCGCTGGCCGTTGTACAGCGCCAGGCTGTCGATTTCCTGTGCGCCGTCGGCAACGCGTGCCACCTGGTCCACCGTGACCGGCGCAGCGCCCTTGCGCGCCACAATGATTTTTCCGAAATCTTCGGGGCGCTTCATGCGCGCATCGATCTTGACGACGCGCTCCTGCTGCAGCGAGCGGATGGCACCCACCGGCAAATCCTGGTTCTCGTTGCGCACGGCATTGACCACCTGGTCGGCCGTGATGCCCAGCGACTCCATGGCCTGCGGATTCAGGTAGACATTGATTTCGCGCTTGGTGCCGCCCACGAGCGTGACGGAGCCCGCACCGCGTACGTTCTCCAGGCGCTTTTTCAAGACCTGGTCGGCCCAGTTGGTGAGCTCCACGGCCGACATGGCATTGCCGCTTTGGGCATTGGGCAACACTGCAACGGACCAGATCGCCCGGCTTGCCGGGTCGAAGCGCAGCACGCGCGGCTCTTTCACTTCATCTCGGAGGGTGGGCCGGATGGCGGCGATCTTTTCGCGCACGTCCTCGGCAGCGCGGCGCCCGTCGACGTAGAGCTGGAACTCCATGATGACGACCGACTGGCCTTCGTAGCTGCGCGAGGTCAGCGCGTTGATGCCGGCGATCGAGTTGACGCCTTCTTCAATTTTTTTGGTGACTTCGCTTTCAACGATTTCGGGCGAAGCGCCCGGGTATTCGGCGGTAATGACGACCACCGGAAAGTCGATGTTCGGGAACTGGTCGACCTGCATGCGCTGGTAGGAGAACAGTCCCAGCACCACGATGGCCAGCATGACCATGGTGGCGAACACGGGATTCCTGAGGCTGACCTGCGTGAACCACATGCGCGTGAGTCCTCAGGGCGCCGGCTTGGCGGGTGCACTGGCCGCTTGCGCCGCAGCCGGAAGCTGTGTGAAGCGCACTTTGGTGCCCTCACGCAATGGGCCGATCTCGCCGCGTATCACCACCGCGCCGTCGGCCAGGCCCTTGACGGCTACCACGCTGTCTTTGCCGGCGGTGCCGCGCGCACCCAGCTCGACGCTCTTGTGTACCACCAGGTCGTTTTCAACCGCCTGCACATAAGGTGTGGGTTTGTCGGTGCGCACGGCGCTGACCGGCACCGACAGCAGCGAAGCGCTGGCCGTGCCCAGCGTGCCCTGCGCAAACAGCCCCTGGCGCAAGGGCGGCGCGCCGGCGTCGCCTGCTGCGCCCGGGTTGTCGATGCTGAGGTAAGCCATCACACTGCGGCTGCCGGCCTGCGCTGTGGGATTGATGCGCACCACTTTGGCCGTGACGGGCTGGCGGCTGCCTTCGATCTGCAGCTGCGCGGTCTGGCCCACGCGCACGTCCATGGAGTCGGTGGCGCTCAAGGTGGCTTCCAGCTCGAGCCGGCTCAGGTCCACCACCTCGACGATTTTGGTGTCGATGCCCACGCGTTCACCGGGTTGCGCCAGGCGCTGCGACACCTGGCCGGAGATGGGGGCTTTCAGGATCGTGTCGTCCACCGATTTGGCCGCGACCTCGGTGGCGGCCAGGGCTGCCTTGTAGGTGGACTGCGCGGCATTGAGATTGGCCAGGGAGGTGTCGAGCGCGGTCTTCGAGATGAAGCCCTGGTCAACCAGCGCTTTGTTGTTGTCGTACTGGCGCTGCACCACGTCGACCTGTGCCTTGGCCGACTCGGCCTGCTCGCGGGCCTGGCGCACGCGTGACTGGTATTCGGTGGCGTCGATGCGCGCAATCACCTGGCCGGCCTTGACCACGTCGCCTTCGCGAACCGTGAGACCC
>NZ_JBFUAZ010000658.1:0-2272 GCF_056406035.1 Polaromonas sp. P1_E1_2
GTATTAGCCACTTCGCGGGCTCTGTACTTTTCAGATTTCGCCCTTACCTTTTATCCATGGCCACCAAAGAAGCATCCTCCTCCAAAAAAACGGCCGCAACGCCCTCTGCCAATCTCTCACCCAAGGCAGCGGCGGCCGCCGTGCGCATTGCCGACAATAAAAAAGCGCTTTTCAATTACCAGATTGAAGAGCGCTTTGAGGCGGGCATGGTGCTCGAAGGCT
Source organism: Polaromonas sp. P1_E1_2 (assembly GCF_056406035.1). NCBI lineage: Bacteria > Pseudomonadati > Pseudomonadota > Betaproteobacteria > Burkholderiales > Comamonadaceae > Polaromonas > Polaromonas sp. P1_E1_2. The sequence goes on from NZ_JBFUAZ010000658.1 coordinate 223, forward strand.
GGGAAGTGAAATCCCTGCGCGAAGGCAAGGTCCAGCTCACCGACGGCTATGTCGTCATTCGCAATGGCGAACTCTTCATCATCGGCTGCCAGATCAACCCGCTGGGCACGGCGTCTACCCACGTGCGCCCTGACTCGGTGCGCACCAAGAAGCTGTTGATGCACAAGGAAGAAATCCGCCGCCTGATCGGCAAGGTCGAGCAAAAGGGTTTCACCCTGGTGCCGCTGAACATGCACTGGAAAGCCGGCAAGGTGAAATGCGAGATCGGCCTGGCCAAGGGCAAGGGCGAACATGACAAGCGCGACACTATCAAGGACCGCGAAGGCAAGCGCGAGGTTGAGCGCGCGATGAAGTCGCGCAATCGCTAGGGCTTGCTCCAAAACGCGGCATCCGCCGCTTGCCCTTCTCCGGAAATCGTGGAAGTATGTTTCGAGTAAGCCCGGATTTGCCGGTGTTTATGCTTGTGCAGCCATCCGCTGTTATTCACCGGAGCTTTTCCATGAWATTCCTGACGACCGCCTTGTTGACCGCCGCCCTGCTGGGCGGCTGCGCTTCCACGACATCAAAACATCCCGCTACCGTCGCCGATGGCGTGCTGGTCGGGCCCAACGGCATGACGCTTTACACCTTCGACCGCGACACCGCCGGTAGCGGCAAGTCGGTCTGCAATAGCCAATGCGCGGCCAACTGGCCGCCCCTGGTGCCCACTGCGACAGCCCAGCCGCTGGGCGACTACACCATCATCACCCGTGATGATGGCAGCCGGCAGTGGGCGATAAAGGGCAAGCCGCTGTACTACTGGGTCAAGGACGCCAAGCCCGGGGACAAGACCGGCGACAACGTCATGAATGCCTGGCACGTCGCCCGTCCCTGAGCAAACGACTCAGAGCTCGCGCAGCGGGTGTTCGTCCGCTGTCCAGGGGCTGACAAAAAAAGCATCGGCCATGCCGGGCTTCACGTCTTCGATGCGCGCGGGCATCCACTGCGGCTTGTAGTCCTTGTCAACGGCCAGCGCACGTATGCCTTCGACGGTTTCGCTGGCCGCGCCCGGGCGCAGGTGAAAGCATTGGTACACCATGTCACGCTCCATGCGCAGGTCGTCGGCCAGTGTCATGGTGCGGGCACGGCGGATCTGCTCCAGTGTCACATGCAGCATCAGCGGCGAACGCTTGCGCAAGGTGGCGGCCGTCTTCAGCGCCCAGGGGTCGGTTGAAGCTTCCAGCGCATCCACGATGTGCTTGACCCTCGGCAAGGAAAAGTAGGCATCAAAATGGCCGGTAGCCAACAGAGGACGGGCGCAACCAGCTATCAATTCAGTAGCAATCCACTGCTCGGCCTCAGCGGCTGAAGCGAAAGTCCGGCTGCCCAGGGCGTCCCAAAGCGCCGGCAGGCGGGCGGCATCCAGCTTCACGTCGGCCAGGCCGTAGCCGATGGCGTCGTCCGCGCCAATCACATCACCCGTGAGTGCCAGGTACTCGCCGGCGTGGCCCGGGCAGCGGCTCAGGAAGTAGCCGCCGCCTACGTCCGGAAACAGGCCAATGTTTGTTTCCGGCATGGCCATCTTGGTGTGCTCGGTGACGATGCGCACCTTGGCGCCCTGGCTGATTCCCATACCGCCGCCCATGACCACGCCGTCCATAAAGGCGATGTAGGGCTTTGGATAGTTGTGAATCAGGTGGTTGAGGGCATATTCCTCGGTGAAGAAGTCCTCCAGCGCAGAATCGCCCGCGAAAACCGCCTGGTGGAAGAAGCGGATGTCGCCCCCCGCGCAAAAACCGCCGAAGAGGCTTTCGGGCGTGCCGGGCTGGCCCTTCTTGTTGGTGCCGCGTACCGCCACCACATGAACCTCAGGGTCGTCACGCCAGGCCAGCAAGGCGGCGGACAGGTCCCGGATCATGGCCAGCGACAGCGCATTGAGCGCCTTGGGGCGGTTCAGGGTGATGAGCCCGGCGCTGCCGCGCCGCTCGACCAGCACATCGTTTCTGCTGACGGTATTCATGCCCGCTGCCTCCATCCAACCAGTTCATTGACCACCAGCGCACCTATCACC
>NZ_JBFUAZ010000659.1:0-2271 GCF_056406035.1 Polaromonas sp. P1_E1_2
AACGACGCCGGCGCCACCGCACCCCCGCCTCTTGCCGACGACCGCTACCGGGCACCGGCGCTTGATAAGGGCCTTGACATCCTTGAGTTGCTGGCTCGCCAGCCGCAGGGCCTGACGCGCGCGGAGATCGTCAAGGAAATGGACCGCAACGCGAGCGAGATCTACCGCATGCTGGAGCGGTTGGTGGCACGGCAATATGTCATGCGTTCGCTCTCGGGCGACCGCTATTCGCTGAGCCTGAAACTCTTCACGCTGGCGCACATGCATCCACCGCTCAACCGGCTGGTGACCCAGGCCATTCCCATCATGGAGGCCTTTGCGCACAAGGCTGAGCAGGCCTGCCACATGGGCGTTTACGACCAGGGCAATGTGCTGATCACCGCGCAGGTCAACGGCCCCGGCACCTGGAGCATGACGATCCGCGTGGGCGTGCATGTCGGGCTGGTCGATACCGCCTCGGGCCGGGTGTTGCTGGCTTTCGCAGATGCCAGCCAGGCTCAGCAAATGCTGGCCCAGCACACCGCACTCGAAGGCGAAGTGCCGATCGGGTCCGATGCATTGGCTGCCGCCCTCGGTGTCATCCGGGAGCAAGGCTATTTCGAGCGCGACAGCCTGCAGTCTTTCGGCGTGGCCGATATCTCCTGCCCCATCTTCGGGCCCGACCACAGCGCCCTGGCCGCGTTGACCTGCCCTTACGTGCGGCGCATAGACCGCCACGTCGGCCCCGACCAGAAAACCGTGCGCCTGCTACTGCAGCAGGCAGCCCAGGCACTGTCGTTGACGCAAGGTGGGTTCGCCCCGGCGAGCCGGAACGCATGAAGCCGTGCTTGCTCGTATGCTATTGATTCGATAGCTGCTTGCGCAGACCAGCATTGCGCCGCAAGCATTTATTGCTTGAATCCGGGGCTTGGGGTGGTTCCGTGCGGGCGCGGTCTTTTTTCATCCAGCCAAAGCGCCCGGCATGAAACCGGCAGCCTGGGCCAAGCCACGTTGCCTGCCCCAAAGGGGGCAGCCGCTATGATTTGCCGTTCACCGGCAGTACCTGACAAGGCCGGTCCCGCGCATTTTTCCCCTGGAACCGATTCTTTTCATGACCCACGGCCTGAACCTCGCCCAACAAGAAGCCGTGAACTACCTGCATGGTCCCTGCCTGGTACTGGCGGGCGCAGGTTCCGGCAAGACGCGGGTTATCACGCACAAGATAGGCCGGCTGATCCAGTCCGGCCTCAAGCCCGAACAGATTGCCGCGATCACCTTCACCAACAAAGCCGCCGCCGAAATGCGCGAGCGGGCCAAGGCGCTGATCGGCAAAAGCGCCAAAGGCGTGCTGGTCTGTACCTTCCACGCGCTGGGCGTGCGCATGCTGCGCCAGGACGGCGCGGCGCTGGGCCTCAAACCCCAGTTCTCGATTCTCGACAGCGACGACGTGACCAGCATCATCAAGGACGCCGGCGGCAGCACCGATGCGGCCACGGCGCGGCAATGGCAATGGACCATCAGCCTGTGGAAGAACATGGGCCTCAACGCAGCCGAAGCCCTGGCGCAGGCCAATGGCGACGAAGAGCGCGCCATTGCCCGCGTCATGGCGCACTACGAAGAGCGCCTGACCGCCTACCAGAGCGTCGACTTCGACGACCTGGTCGGCCTGCCGCTCAAGCTGCTGCGCGAGCACGACAACGTGCGCGAAAAATGGCAGCAATCGCTGGGCCATGTGCTGGTCGACGAATATCAGGACACCAACGCCACGCAGTACGAGATGCTCAAGCTGCTCGTCGGCCCGCGCGGCCGCTTCACCGCGGTGGGCGACGATGACCAGTCGATTTACGGCTGGCGCGGTGCCACGCTGGACAACCTGAAAAAGCTGCCGCAGGACTATCCCAACCTCAAGGTTGTGAAGCTCGAGCAGAACTACCGCTCCACCAGCGCCATCCTGCGCGCGGCCAACAACGTGATCGGCCCCAACCCCAAGCTGTTTCCCAAGACGCTGTTCAGCGAGCTCGGCGAAGGCGAGCCGGTGCGCGTGATCGATTGCGACAGCGAAGAGCACGAAGCCGAGCGCGTGGTGGCCCGCATCCAGAGCCTGCGCGCCGAAGGCAGCTTGCAGGCAGAAGGCGGGCAGTACAAGGAGTGGAAAGATTTTTGCGTGCTGTACCGTGCCAACCACCTGGCCAAGCCTTTCGAGAAGGCCTTTCGCAAAGCCAACATTCCGTACAAGGTCTCGGGCGGTCAAAGTTTTTTTGACCGTGCCGAAATCAAGGACCTGTGCTGCTG
>NZ_JBFUAZ010000660.1:0-2266 GCF_056406035.1 Polaromonas sp. P1_E1_2
GCCCTGACATGGACGCTGAAAGACACTCTGGGCGATGTGCTGGACGAGCTGGACGAACCCATCGAGTTTTTACTCGGCGGCGATGACCTCCTCGCGAAGATCGAGGAGGCACTGCAAGGCCATGAAGCCGGAGAGAAGCTTGAGCTGCACCTTGAGCCCGAAAATGCCTTCGGTGACTACGACGAGAATCTGGTTTTCCTCGAACCCCGCAAGATTTTTCCCGCCGAACTGGAAGAAGGCATGACCTTCGACGGCATGGCCCTTCCGCCAGGAAGCAGCGGGCAAGCGCCTCATGATCATATTTACACCGTGACCGAGATCTACCCCGATCACGTCGTGCTCGATGGCAACCATCCCCTTGCGGGCATTGCCATCCGGTTGAACCTCAAGGTTGAAGCCGTGCGCGAAGCCAGCGAAGAGGAAATCGGCCAGGGATCACTTGGCACCGGTTTTTTTAAACTTGAGCCGATCACGCCGGGAAGTGGCACGCTGCACTGAGACAGGTGTGATTCCGGACGTAAAAAAAGCCGACCATCCCCTGCGGGAGTAGCCGGCTCTTTAAAGGCGGATGAACCGCAGCGTTACATGATCCGGTTGATCTGGCCGTTTTCAATCTTTACGCGGTCTCCCACGCGAAGGTTGCCGTAGCTGGGCACGTCGTAGGCGCGTGAGCTGCCATTGTCCAGTTGCACGGAGACGCGATAGCTCTCACGAATGGTCGCGTTGCGGTTCTTTTCAATGGCGTTACCGGCCACCGCACCGCCCACCGCACCCACCACGGTTGCCGCATCCTTGCCGCTGCCGCCACCGATCTGGTGACCCACCACAGCACCCGCCACACCGCCCAGCACAGCACCCACGCCAGAGCCGCGGCCTTTTTCCGTAGTCTGGATGGCTTCCACATTGATGACCCGCCCATACTCTACATAGTTATTTTGCTGATTGGCAGGGTAGGACGAAGAAGCAGGATAGGTTGAAGTGGTGGCCGGATAGGACGAATCGCCGCTCGGGCTCATGGGCGCGCAAGCGGCCAAGCCCACCAGTGCCAGCACGRCAGAAGCCGAGGAAATAAAGCGGAATGTGTTTTGCATGAGTCTCTCCTGTTAATAAGTTCATGAGCTTCCCGGCCCCTGTCATCGGCTTCACGCTAGCGAGAAGCCGATACCAGGAGCGCGGAGACTCCCATGACCCATTAAGGGCACGCCGCAGCAAATACAAGGTGGGGATTAGAGCTGTCGCGGCGTGGGAGCCGTGTCGCAGGGGTTGTAGGAAAACACCCTCCCTGACGCCTTTTGCCCGCCAGCCGTTCAGGCTTTGCCCGTGGAGCCGTACCCGCCTTCGCCACGCTCACTGGCGGGAAATTCCGCCACCACATTGAACTGCGCCTGCACCACGGGCACGATCATCAGCTGCGCAATCCGCTCCATCGGCTCGATGGTGAATGGCACGTCGCTGCGATTCCAGGCGCTGACCATCAGCTGCCCCTGATAGTCACTGTCAATCAGGCCAACCAGATTGCCCAGCACGATGCCGTGCTTGTGGCCCAGCCCCGAACGCGGCAGGATGAGCGCGGCATAGCCGGGGTCGTGCAGGTAAATCGCAATGCCGGTCGGTACCAGTTGCCAGGCGTTGGCGGTCAGCGTGAGCGGCGTGTCCAGACAGGCACGCAGGTCCAGGCCGGCGCTGCCGGGCGTTGCGTAGGCGGGAAGGTTGCCCTGAAGGCGGGGATCGAGAATTTTGACGTCGATTTGCATGAACTATTTTTTCTTGGGTAGTTGATTTTTCCGGGCTTCTTCGGCTGCTTGCCGGGCGAGCTCACGCAGACGCTGCACCAGTGCGCCGGATGAATGACGGTTGGCCTGGAAGACCGCCCACGCCCCGTACACCAGCAGCGCGGGCAGAAACAGGAATCCGGCGCCGGGCATCACCTCGGACAGCACCTGCGTTGCGATCCAAAGGATGACGACCCATTTGACGTGGGTTAGAAAGGCGGCGCCGGTGGCCACGACGGCCACGGGTTTGGACGGGGGCGTAGCGGTGCTCGCCGAAGACGGGGCGCGGAGCGAAATCTTGTCCTGCGGCTCAAGCCGGTCTTTATGGACGCCTGGCGCGTTCGCGTTTGTCAGGCGTTCCACATAGCTGACGAAATCGCCGTCAGGCGGCGTGTTCGAGGGAAGGTTCATGGTGCAGCCGCTTTCCCGTTGGACGGCGGCGCCATCCGGGTTGCGATCTCTGCCACCAGCTGGCGCGCCAGTGAGAGCTTGGA
>NZ_JBFUAZ010000661.1:0-2263 GCF_056406035.1 Polaromonas sp. P1_E1_2
GAATGTGTGTTGCTGCAAGAGGGTGAGATTGCTCTGGGCGCTCCCTTTGAAGACTTCACGGTGCCTACCGTCAGTTTCAAGTTTGCTGACGGCAAAGTCCATCTTCAAACAAAATAGCGTCTTGCTGGCAGGGGCCGACGCAGTTCTGCCTGGAATGCCAACTGCTCATCGCCATGGGCACCTGGCTGCACTATCCGTATCACCCGATGGAACATGATGGTCTGGTTCAAACGCATTTCTGCTGCGCTGCTGGTGTTGCTGCTGATCGCCGCCACCGTGGCGGGTTTCTATATTTACCGGACCTTCCCGGCACTCGACGGTGAACTCCAGGCCACGGGCTTGCGTGGCTCCGTATCGGTTGCCCGTGACACCGCGGATGTCACCCACATCAAGGCTCAGTCGCCCCACGACGCCTGGTTTGCCCTAGGTTATGTCCACGCACAGGAGCGTGGCTGGCAGCTTGAGTTCAACCGGCGGGTCATGCACGGTGAACTGTCCGAGGTGTTTGGCCCGGCCACACTTGAAACCGACAGGTTGCTGCGCACCCTGGGTGTTGTGCAGGCCGCCGAGCGCCAATGGCAGAACCTGCCGGYCGAGGGGCGCGATGCGATGCAGGCCTACAGCGATGGTATCAATGCTTTTTATCAGGGCTCTTCGCAGGCGCTGTCTCCCGAGTTCCATATCGTGGGCGTCAAACCCGGAGGCCTTTCCGGCAAAGCCTGGTCTCCCACTGACAGCGTCGCATGGTCGCTGATGATGGCGCTGGACCTGGGGGGCAACTGGGGCACCGAGTTCGCGCGCCTGTCGGCGGCCCGGCTGCTGAAGCCCGCAGAACTCCAGCAGTTGTTTCCGCCTTACCCAGGCGAACAGCCTGCCTCGAAAGTGGACTTTGCCAAGCTGTATGCGGGCTTGGGCGTKTACCGGTCYGATCTTCCGGATGCTACKAAAAAGATAGCTGCTGGCGCTGGTAAATCAAGGGCTGGAGGCCTGTTTGATCAGAAACCTTCGCCATTAAACGTCATTGCGCTGGCCTCTGACATCAACGACTGGGCTTTGGCGCTCGGCGACGTGGGAGGTAAAGGTTCCAATAACTGGGTTGTGGCGGGCTCTCACACCAGCACCGGCAAGCCGTTGCTCGCCAACGATCCGCATCTGGGACTTTCGGCGCCGGCGGTCTGGTATTTCGCGCGGCTGCAGGCACCTGAAGGCAAGACAGCCAACGGCGTGAGCGCGCCTGGGCTGGACGTGATTGGCGCGACATTGCCTGGCTTGCCCTTTGTGGTGATGGGGCATACCGGGAAGGTGGCCTGGGGCTTCACCAACACCGCCCCGGATGTGCAGGACTTGTACCTGGAGCAGATTAATCCTGCCAATGCGCAGCAGTACCGCGTACCCCATGCTGGCGGCGCAAACGCCGACACGGCCTGGGAGGACTTCAAGGTTCGTAGCGAGACGATCAAGGTGAAGGGTCAACCCGATGTGGTGCTCAATGTGCGAGAAAGCCGCCACGGCCCCGTTCTCAGCGATGTCCAGAAGTCGCACGCCGACCTGCTTGATATCCGCAAATATGTGATCGCGTTGCGCTGGAGTGCCCTGGATGCCGACAACCAGACCGTGCTGGCAGGCCTGCGCGCCAACCGGGCACAGTCTGCCCAGGAGTTGCTTGCGGCATTTTCGGCCTATCACTCGCCCATGCAAAACGTCGTGACCGCGGATGTCTTCGGCCAAACCGGTTTCAAGGCGGTCGGCAAGGTACCGCTGCGAAAACCCGATAACGACATCCTCGGGACCGCGCCGTCCCCCGGGTGGGAGGCGCGCTACGACTGGGCAGGCTGGGTGCCTTATGCGCAGACGCCCGAGGCCGCCAATCCGGCGATTGAGGCCAAGGGCTGGTGGTCTACGGCGAACCAGCGCATTACGCCACCTGCTTATCCCTTCTTCATCGGGCAGGACTGGACCGTGCCTTACCGCTACAACCGCATTGAACAGTTGCTGGCTGCCACACCCAGGCACACCATGGAGTCCATGCAAAAAAYACAGGGTGACCAGTACTCGGCGGCCACGGTGCGGCTCTTGCCTTTCCTGCAGGAAACGCTGTCGCAGTCTTTCGCCCATCCGTTGGCAGAAGCAGTACGCCGCAAGATGGCGGGATTTGACGGGACCATGCGCGCCGACCAGGCGGAACCTCTGGTGTTTGCCGCCTGGGTAGACGAGCTGACACGGGGCACCATCGGTGCAAAACTGGGTGAGCCCACGTTCAAGG
>NZ_JBFUAZ010000662.1:0-2256 GCF_056406035.1 Polaromonas sp. P1_E1_2
GTGATGACCGTAAGGCCAAGAACTTTTAGATTGGGGTATGACTCGGCAGCACTGGCAGCCGCTCGTAGAACGGTCGAACCCGCCGACGCATGGACCGTGACCATTGAAACTCCAAGCTTGCCAGCGGCCTTGACTGCATTGGCTACGGAGTTCGGTATCTCATGAAGTTTGAGATCAAGGAAGACCTGTTTGCCTGCTGACACCAGCTCTCGAACTACCTGCGGTCCAGCCTCTGTGAGCAGTTGAAGGCCAACTTTGTAGTGATCGGCTTCGGGGCCGAGCCGACTGACCAACGCCAACGCCTCAGCCGAGGATTCGAGGTCAAGCGCGATGATGACTGGCGATGGCATATGTGAAATGGAGTCTAACGGTGGAGGCCAAACGCCGCCGCAGATCGTCGCCATCGGGTCGATTTGTTAGCTGTCTTGCCCTTCATCGGGATTGCACTTTGAAGTTTTCGTCAATGTGGACGGTCGAATCAGACGAGCCACGGTTCGAACAGTCAAATCCTTGCAATCTGAGTATCGGAAAGCCGTTGAGGCGAACGTTGACGTCCTTGTGCCTCTTGCCCGTGTGGCGTGAATGAATGGCAGTTTTCGTCAAGTAATTGTTGCTGGCCCTGTAGTAAGACCCATCGTTATAGTTCTCGTCAAGAGTCTCTTCTCGGCCCACAAAGTGGGCAAGTACGATGAGTCCCAGACCGAGCAAGATGAAGAATGGAGGTCCAAGGAACAATAACAACACGGCGCCAACCAGGACAAGAAGGGAGAAGCCTGGCGCGTTTTCTGCGCGTGTGGCCTGAACGGCACCCTGCGTGCCGCCTAAAACCGCAACCCACATTGCCCAGGCCGCCACAAATGAAAGCAGCCCTGCCAGGAGCAGAACCCTACGCCATGCCTTGGATGTACTCGGCGCGCCAAACGCTACGGCGGCAGCGAGCATCCAGGCGCCAACAGGCGCCGCAGCACCTGGCAGGAGTGATCCGAAGGACACCCAACCAAGCGGAGCAACGAGGGCTCCGCCTAGGAGTGCAGGGCCCAAGCGACCGGCAATGGTGAAACTAGGCATGTTTTTTTTGGGATGTCATCTGTGCTGGGGGCTAGGGAGTTTGCTGCGGCCTAACGTAGAAGTGATCGGCAGACCATATGCGCGACAGCGTGCCTCGAGGACGTCCGTGTCGACTGCCATGTTATGCATTGCCCGTCCCTTTGGTTAGCTGCTTGCTCCGAATATGAAAGGCCCCGCCAAGTGCCATGAGCAGAAGACTTCCTTCCGCAAACACGGGGCCGATCGCCACGAGGATTCCGAGCCACCGGGCCGCCCCGATCACCAAAAGCGTGATCCCCAGAATCCRTAGCCTCTCGCCACGTTCGATGCCTCGGTCAGCCAAAGCGAGCCAAAGGGATACAAGGGCAAATGGCACGGACAGCATCACCCCCGCGACTATAAATGCTGCGGCGTACTGAGCTGGGTGTCCAGCGGACGGGGAACCTGCCAACACCGTAATCGCCGTGGCAGCTAACACCGCCATGAAGCCGAACGCAACACTCAAGATTGTTTGCATTTGCCTACCCTTTGACGTAAGGAGCGGCCCGCTTGCGGGACGTCCCCTTGACGGAGAGGTTAGGCAGCGCTGCGCCGCTCACGGAGTTGCCTTGGTCCGTTTGGGATTCGACGGGGGCGAAGGCCAGGAGTTTGTTTCCGTCATATGGAGGTTGTCCTCGACAGTCTGGAGCATGGAGTCGGCTTGTTCTTCGACGGTTGTGTGCTCAAGATACTGCCAGGGAGTCAGACTGTGCCACGTACGCCTGTACTGCTCTGCCCGATAGCACACTGCAGCCACCTTGGCGTTCAGGTTTGATGCAATGCCTTCGACGGTGCCCGTGGCGAGAATGTCGCGAACGGCCTGTGGCTTCGATTCGGCTTTGCGCTTGGCAAATTCCAGCGCCTCAGAGAGTAACGCCTCGTACTTGACTGCCATTTCAGACAACTTCGCCTTGTTGTCTCGCTTGGTGATGCGACGAAACTCAGCCATTGCACTGCCTAACGTAATGTATTTCGTAAAACCTGCGACATAACCTGACGCTTGCAATCTAATCTGGACATCAGAACCTTTGGTAAGCCGCTTGCACGCTGGATTTCAAGGCAATGCTCTGAAATTCATACTGTTATAAAAATTCCGCGAAACCCCGCAATCCCCCACTGCAGTCTGCCCGCTTGCTGGATCAGGTCCGGGAGCGGGTTCGGTATTTGCAC
>NZ_JBFUAZ010000663.1:0-2253 GCF_056406035.1 Polaromonas sp. P1_E1_2
GTACTATTGTGGTCTACAGCCACTTTTTATCAAAATTCACGCCCGCAGCGCTGCCCTTCCTGCGTCGCGCAAATTTAAGCCCCGCCTAAGGCTGCCGCCCCATAGTTGTACCCATCGGCACCGGTGTGTGCCCTCAACGCAAGGAAGCCCATCCATGAAATCTGAAGCATTGAAAAATACCCGGCTTGTCGCTGCACTTCTGGCTGCGGGCGCCATCGGTGGCGCCGGCGTCAGTGCGCTTAATGCTGTGCACCCTGCCGCCACGGCAGCCGTCCCCCCGGCCATCACCGCCGGCACCACAGCCTCGGTGCCCATGGCCCTGCCCGACTTCTCGCAGATCACCGAACGCTACGGCCCGGCGGTCGTCAACATCAGCGTGACCGGCATCACCAAAGTACGAAACGACTCCCCGATGGCACAGGACGACGGCGATGACGACGACACGCCCTCCGGTGATCCGTTCTTCGAATTCTTCAAACGCTTCCAGCAGGGCCCGGGGGCCCGTGGCGGCCGCGGCGGCCAGCAACAGGAAATGCCCACACGCGGCCAGGGTTCGGGCTTCATCGTCAGCCCCGACGGCATCATCCTGACCAACGCCCACGTGGTGCGCGATGCAAAAGAGGTCACCGTCAAGCTGACCGACCGGCGCGAATACCGCGCCAAGGTGCTGGGCGCCGACCCCAAGACCGACGTGGCGGTGCTGCGCATTGACGCCAAAAACCTGCCCGTGGTGACGCTCGGCAAGATCAGCGAGCTCAAGGTCGGCGAATGGGTGCTGGCCATCGRCTCGCCCTTCGGCTTTGAAAACACCGTGACCGCCGGCGTGGTCAGCGCCAAGGGCCGTTCGCTGCCTGACGACAGCGCCGTACCTTTCATCCAGACCGACGTGGCCGTCAACCCGGGCAACTCGGGTGGCCCGCTGTTCAACGCACGCGGCGAAGTCGTGGGCATCAATTCGCAGATCTACACCCGCAGCGGCGGCTACCAGGGCGTGTCTTTCGCCATCCCGGTCGACGTGGCCGTTCGGATCAAGAACCAGATCGTGGCGACCGGCAAGGTCGAGCATGCGCGCCTGGGGGTAGCGGTGCAGGAGGTCAACCAGTCCTTTGCCGACTCCTTCAAGCTGGACAAGCCCGAAGGCGCGCTGGTTTCGAGTGTGGAAAAAGGCGGCCCGGCAGACAAGGCCGGCCTGCAGTCGGGTGACGTGATCCGCGGCGTGAACGGCCAGCCCATCGTGTCCTCGGGCGACTTGCCCGCGCTGATCGGCCTGGCAGCGCCCGGCGACAGCATCCGGCTGGACATCTGGCGGCAGGGCGCCGCCAAGGTGGTCACTGCCAGGCTGGCCAATGCCGACGAGAAGACGGCCCAGGCCGCAGCCAAAAAGGACACGCCCAACCAGGGCAAGCTGGGCCTGGCGCTGCGCCCGCTGCAGCCCGATGAAAAGCAGGAAGCCGGCGTGGACAACGGCCTGGTGGTCCAACAGGCCAGCGGCCCGGCGGCAATGGCCGGGGTGCAGGTTGGCGACGTATTGCTGTCCATCAACGGCGTTCCGGTGAAAAACATCGACCAGGTGCGCGCCACCGTGGCCAAAGCAGAGAAATCCGTGGCGCTTCTGATACAGCGGGGCGACAGCAAAATTTTTGTGCCGGTGAACTTCAGCTGAGCATCCTGACGCAGAGGCTCTCCGCTTTTTGCTGGAGGCCCTCTGAAAATCACACCAGCGGGCTCCAGGCCCGCTTTTTTTTGAGCGGTTTTCGCCCATTTCACGGGACATTTTGTTACATCCAAATCGGCTACGCTTGGCCTCCCGAAGGAGAGGAAAACGTGAGCCCAATAATGAAAAAAGCCGCTTTGGCACTGATCGCGGCTGTCTCGCTGCATGCCCATGCCCTGCAAATCACCAGCCTTTCGCCGCAAGGCGAAGTCGCCCGTGTCAGGCAAATCGTCGCCAAATTTGACGAAGGCGCCGTCAATTTCGGCGATCCCAAGGCGCCTGCCCCGCTGTCACTAAGCTGTAGTGATGCACAGGCCACCAAGGGCTCCGGCCGCTGGATCAATGAACGCGAATGGGCGTTCGAATTTGAAAACGACCTGCCACCTGGCGTGAGTTGTTCGGTGCAGGTGGTCAGCACCTTCAAGTCGCCCAAAAGCCAGCCCGTGGGCGGCAACACTTCCTATAAATTCAATACTGGCGGCCCCTTCATCCAGAACCTCCGTCCCGGCACCTATGAGCGCATCGACGAAGAACAGTAC
>NZ_JBFUAZ010000664.1:0-2249 GCF_056406035.1 Polaromonas sp. P1_E1_2
CGGGCACCTTGATCCAACCTTCGCTGATGCAGTACTCGGCGACGTCGTTGCGCTCTTTGTCATTAAAGCGGATGCCGATGTCGTGCTCAAAGATCGCTCTGACGAAGTGTGGGCTGCGCTCGTCGGTCGAGAGGTGGTCAGGCAGCGCTGGGCGCTCTGCTGTTTTGGTTTCTTCGGTCATGGTGTCAAGTAAGGGCTGAGTGGTCGCTTAGACGTCGATGTTGGCGGCGCGCAGGGCGTTCTGTTCAATGAACTCGCGGCGTGGTTCCACTTCGTCGCCCATCAGCATGGTGAAGACGTGATCGGCTTCGATGGCGTCGTCGATCTGTACGCGCAGCAGGCGGCGCACGGTCGGGTCCATGGTGGTTTCCCACAGCTGGGCGGGGTTCATCTCGCCCAGGCCCTTGTAGCGCTGGCGTGCAGTGGCGTTTTCAGCCTGGCCTATCAACCAGGCCATGGCCTGGCGGAAGTCGCCAATCTTTTCTTCCTTCTGGCGCTCGCCCTCGCCGCGCATGACTTTTGCGCCTTCGCTGATCAGGCCGCGGAAGGTGGCGGCTGCATCGGCCAGGGTGGAATAGTCGGCGCCGTGCACAAAGTCTTGTGTCAGCACGCTGCTCTTGACGTTACCGTGGTGGCGGCGGCTGATGCGCAAAATGGGCTTGTCGGTGCGGGTGTCAAACTCGCCGGCCACTTCGGCGGGGGCGCCGGTGGTGTTGAGCTCGCGCAGCTTGGCCTGCAGCGTCACGGCAGACACTTCAGCGTCGGCCACGGTGTCGAGGTTCAGGCTCACGCCGTCGGCAATGGCGCGCAGGGCTTCTGCGTCCATAAAGCCGCGCAGGCGGGCAATCACGGATTCAGCCAGCTGGTGCTTGCGGGCCAGTTCCGCCAGCGTCTCGCCCGTCAATACCGTGCTGCCTTCAGCGCCGGTTTGCACAGACGCATCTTTCAGCGCAATGCGCAGCAGGAAGCCGTCAAGCGCTGCGGTGTCTTTGAGGTACTGCTCTTCCTTGCCGGCCTTGACCTTGTACAGCGGTGGCTGCGCAATGTAGATGTGGCCGCGCTCAACAAGCTCGGGCATCTGGCGGTAGAAGAAGGTGAGCAGCAGCGTGCGGATGTGGGCGCCGTCAACGTCGGCGTCGGTCATGATGATGATGCGGTGGTAGCGCAGCTTGGCAACGTTGAAGTCGTCGGTGCCTGGCGTGCCGCCAATGCCGCCGGCCTTGCCGATGCCGGTGCCCAGGGCGATGATCAACGTCAAAATTTCGTTGCTGGTCAACAGCTTTTCGTAGCGGGCTTTTTCAACGTTCAAAATCTTGCCGCGCAGGGGCAGGATGGCCTGGAATTTACGGTCGCGGCCCTGCTTGGCAGAGCCGCCGGCGGAGTCACCCTCGACCAGGTAGATTTCGCACATGGCGGGGTCTTTTTCCTGGCAGTCGGCCAGCTTGCCGGGCAGGCCCATGCCGTCGAGAACCCCTTTTCTGCGGGTCATATCACGTGCTTTTCGGGCAGCTTCACGGGCGCGGGCGGCCTCGATGATCTTGCCGACGATGATTTTTGCGTCGTTGGGGCGCTCTTGCAGGTAGTCGTGCAGCAGGCGGCTCACGATGTCTTCCACCGGGCCGCGTACTTCGCTGGAAACGAGTTTGTCTTTGGTCTGGCTGCTGAACTTGGGCTCAGGCACCTTCACGCTCAGCACGCAGCACAGGCCTTCGCGCATGTCGTCGCCGGTGACTTCAACTTTTGCTTTCTTGGCCAGTTCGCTGTCGTCGATGTACTTGTTGATGACGCGGGTCATGGCGGCGCGCAGGCCCGTCAGGTGGGTGCCGCCGTCGCGTTGGGGAATGTTGTTGGTGAAGCAGAGTACTTGTTCGCTGTAGCCGCTGTTCCACTGCATGGCAACTTCAACACCGATGTTGGTGCCCTGGTCGCTCTGGCGGTCGCCCATAGCGTTAAACACGTTGGGGTGCAGAACCGTTTTGCCTTTGTTGATGAACTCGACAAAACCTTTCACACCGCCGGCGCCGGCAAAGTCGTCTTCCTTGCCGCTGCGCTCGTCTTTGAGGCGAATGCGCACGCCGTTGTTCAAAAAGCTCAGCTCGCGCAGGCGCTTGCTCAGGATTTCGTAATGGAAATCGTTGTTCTCTTTGAAGATGTCGGTGTCGGGCAGAAAGTGGACTTCAGTGCCGCGCTTGTCGGTGTCGTCCATGACCTTCATCGGCGACACATCAACACCGTTGACTTGTTCGATG